>QNER01000035.1 GCA_003646175.1 Candidatus Parabeggiatoa sp. nov. 1 | reverse complement strand
GACAACCGGTTGCCCACCACCTTTGAAAATCAGTTGACTGAAAAAGTGCTTAAGGGATTGCGATAAGTACAACATATATTTAGTACAACGCATTGAAGGATTTAACGGATTGATTCGGGGAGGGACTGGGGTAATTCGTTGATTTCGCTAATTCGCTGTACTTAACAATAACTACAAGGATTGTATATAAGAAGGGATTAAAGTCAAAACCTTTAACGACAGGGATTGTATAATCGAGACGGATTGGAACGAAACTGTGTTTGCTTTTAATCCGTTATTCTTAGGTTGTTGAGCTTGGTTGTTGAGCCTGCCGAAACCTGCCGAAACCTACAATCGGTTTTTTATATACAATCATTGTAATTGGCACTGGGGCCGTTGAATGGGATTAATTCAAATAAATCAATAAATGACATGAGGGCAACCGATTGCCCCTACCGGTCGGTTTTTTGGTAGGGGCAATCCCCCGCGCAAGCCCTCGAAATTGAAGCTTCAAACGAAACAGCCCCAGTGCTAATGGCACGCACGATGGAAATTTTGGTGGTGTAAGCCAGGTAGTTACACTGGCTATATTAATTTTGCACCTTCGGTGCTTTAAAACCGAGCACCGAAGGTGCGTATTATTAAAGCCAGTGTAACTACCTGGAACTTAATTCCTATCGTGCGTGCCATTAGCCCCAGTGCCAACTTTTATGGGTAACTCTAACAAAAAAGCCCCAAGGCACGAGCCAAGGGGCTTTTTTTATGGATGGGCGGTGGGTTTTTCTGGTTTCCACGCTTTTGCGACGGAAACGATAAAAACGGACGCATTTCTAATTTTCCCGCTTGGCTATACTTTACCACAGGTTCCACCTGTGGCTATTCACATTTTCAGGCTAAAGTTTCGCTCAAAGTACTTTAGCCTGAAAACCCCTATCGGGGTTGGCGCGTTTTCAGACACTTTACCACAGGTTCCACTATCGTTTCGCACAAAGCATCTAAGCCATTTCGTATCGCTTCATCAATGGTTTCACCATCTGAGATGCGTTGTTGAAAAATCAGGAAATGTCATTAGAAAACCGCCACCCTCTTCTTTACAACGATACCGAAGGGTATTGAGAGAAATCTGCCATAGCTTACTCCATCACATCATTACCAAACAATAACGACAAGAATTAGTTATAATAAAAAATTTTAAAGCCATATTTTTTATGGCACCCTTCACTTATTCAGAAAATTAGTTTACCATTTTGCACTGGGAAAACTGTGGACCTAAATTTTAGGAATAGTGCCTGTTCCTGTTAAGAAAATGTTGCCCGATGGCATTAAAAAACGCGCTGAAGTCAAACTCTAAAACGTGGTATTTTTTAATCCGTTATTATAACTAATCAATCTGGTAAAAAATGGCACACTTTATGCTTATCCATCGAAAATAAACAAACTCATGGACACACTGTATATCAGTCTTTGACTTTTCTGTAACGTTATGGAAAAAGAAACTTGGTGTTTTATTGATTTTGAGAACTTACCCAGTGCTTTAGAATACGCCATTGGAAATAACTATGCGCGTATTCTGGTTTTTTTGGGTTCTCAACAAAAGATTAATATCGACTTAACCAAACTAACGAAGGTGGAAGTGATACAAATAGAAGGAGTCGGCAAAAACAACTTAGATTTCCATTTGATCTATTACTTGGGTAAATGTCAAATCAATGCTGGTAATCATGTTGATTTTGCAGTCTTCAGCAAAGATACCGGTTGGGATAGGTTAATTAAATTCATCCAGAAAGAAGGTAGAACTTGCCAGAGAATTACTCGTACAACGGGTAGTTTGAAGAAAGCCGTGCCAAAGGCAAAACTCGTGCCAAAGGCAAATCTCGTGCCAAATGCAAATCTTCCAATTGATGTTCAAGCTATTTTGGAAAAACTTAATAATATGAACAAAGCACAACGTCCCAAGCGGGTTGATAGACTCACCAACCACCTTCAGTCAATAATCAGATCGCTTGAAACAACGAAAACTGCTAATCAAATTGTGGATATTTTCAAACAACAGGGATTAATTTCGGTAGATGGCGATAGCAAAGTCACATATACCATTTAATGTTCTTTTCAAAGGAGTACAAGGCGAACCTTGTACGATTAAGCTCAATGTCATTATAAAACCGCCACCCTCTTATTTACAGCGATACCGAAGGGTATTGTAGATAAATCGGGCGCATTTCTATTTTCTGGCACTGGGGTCGTTGAGTGGGAAATATTAAAATTCAAGGGCTTGCGCGAGGGCAACCACAAGGGGTTGCCCCTACGCAAGATGACGGTTTGTAGGGGCAATCCTTTATGGTTGCCCTTCTGTCATTTCTTGATTTGAATCAATCCCATTGAAGGGCCCCAGTGCCTATTTTCTTAGCAGACTAAGTACTGAACCATAAGTTTTCTAACATTAGAAATGAATAATAATGTAGGGCTCCCTACAAAATACTAACATTAGAAATGAATAATAATGTAGGGCTCCCTAGGGCTTTTTCTTGCCCACCATTTATGGTGGGCAACGTAAAGAAGTTGGTGGGCACAAAATACCTGAAAATTTGGTAGGGCTCCCTACGTCTTTTTGTTGCCCACCTTAAGTGAAACCTGGGGGAAAAATGGCGTTTCCAACGCTCTACAGTTTAACGCCCTAAACCCTCACGTTTCAATTTCACCACAAAAGAAATACCAGCATAGCCTCGGTTTGCCACCGTCATTTCGCCGCCTAATAGCGTAATAATATGTTTAGCCGTTGAAGGTCCACGGCCCGGGTGTCGGCCCGGGTTCATTTTTTCAATGTTTGACGGGACTTCAAAAAATTGAGACAGTTCTTCTTCGGGAATCGTTCTACCGGTAGCATGGATGCCTATAGAAACCTCTTTTTGGAGCGGTTCACATGACAAACTCACGGTGCCACCATGACGCGAGAATTTAATAGCCGTCTTAATCACTTCGGCTAACGCATTGGCACAAAGTTCTTTTTGATGGGTACTTTGCTCATCATCAGCCACAACTTGCCAAGTTAATATTGAAGATAAATCTTGATCCAATTCTTCTTCAAACTCATGACAGACGACAGTCTCTAACGCATTTTGAGTTAATGCTTGTCCACCACACTCAGGCATTGAACTAATCGATACTTGGCGTGATTGAGCAAAGTCCGTTGCCAACTCAATAGCCGCTTGCAAAATGGCGTGGACAGCATTGAGTTCAAAGACAAACATAACCGTTGACGGCTCGATTTTAGTCAACTCTAATGAGTGTTTAACCGTTTGTAGTAGCTCGTTGGCATCATCCAAGCGATCTTTAACGGCTGTTTTGAACAAGCTACGCAAGGAATTCTGAAAGTCATAATAAATCAATTTCAGCGCGTCACCTTTCGCCTTATCGATGAGCCGGAGTCTTTCGTTGGCGACGGTGAGTTCTTTGGTTTGCTCCAAAACCAATTCTTCCAGCCTCAAGCTATATTCTTCAATCTGATGACAAGACTTTTCTTCTTGATCACGCAGATACTTCCTTTCTAGGCAAGCACCGATTCTGGCTTTGAGTAGAATGCGATTAAAGGGTTTGGTTAAGTAGTCATCCGCCCCCATCTTGATGCAATGTATAACACTGTCGGTGTCATCAAAGGCGGTGATCATAATGACTGGAAGATGCTGCAAAGAAACATCATCTTTGATGTGACTCAACACATCGTATCCGTCGATTTCCGGCATCATAATGTCGAGTAGGACCAGATCAATTGGCTGGTTTTTAAGTTTCTCAAACGCAACCAGTCCACCCTCGGCAAGAATAGGGTTATGTCCAAGTAGGGTGACTAAATCAGACAGTGTGTCTCGATTCGTTTCAATGTCATCCACAATAAGAATATCAGCGGGGGTTTTCATCATTTCATTGTTTCTCCATTGAATGGTGGGTAATCCTAGTTCCCCAGGCTCCACCTGGGGCTATTCACATTTTCAGGCTAAAGTTTAGCTTCGCTAAACTTTAGCCTGAAAAACCCTTTCAGGGTGGTTTTGATTGGAACCACAAGGGATTGCCCCAAGAGCTAAGAAATCCGATTTTTCCCAAAAATCGGATTTCTCAATGGTAAATCAGGTTGCCAACGTAATATTTCTCAAATGTGTTATTTTTTTTGAAATCCCTAAATCCTCAGTTTCAATGTCACCACAAAAGAAATACCGGCGGAGTCTCGGTTTGCCACCGTCACTGAGCCACCTAATCGCGTAATAATGTGTTTAGCGGTTGAAGGCCCAAGGCCGAGGTGTATGCCCGGGGTATCTTTTTCAGTGTTTGAAGGAACTTCAAAAAATTGAGACAGTTCATCTTCGGCAATCATTTTACCGGTGGCATGAATACCTATAGAAATCTCTTTTTGAAGCGGTTCACATGAAAAAGTCACAGTACTACCATAATGCGAGAATTTAATAGCCGTATTTATCAATTCGGCTAATGCATTGACACAAAATTCTTTTTGATGGGTACTTTGCTCATCATCAACCACGGTTTGCCCATTTTGAGTGAATGCTTGTTCTCCACAGTCGGGCTTTGAACCAATCAATACTTGGCGTGATTGGGCAAATGCCGTTGCCAACGTAATAGCCGATTGCAAAATGGCGCGAACCGCATTGAGTTCAAAGACAACCATTGAAGGTTCTATGTTGGTTAACTCTACAGAGTGCCCAACCTTCTCTAATAGCTTATTGGCATGTTCGGGGTGTTCTTTAACGACTTCTGTTTTGAACAGGCTATGCAAAGAACGATGAAAGTATTTCAGTGCCTTACCTTTCCTGTCAATGATCATTCTGAGTTTTTCGTTGGCGATGGTGAGTTCTTTGGTTTGTTCACAGATCAGTTCTTCCAGTCTGAAGTTAGCTTCTTCAATCTGATGAAGATAGTCTTCTTCTTTATCACGCAGATGCTTTATTTCTAGGCAAGCACCTATTCTGGCGTTGAATAAAACGGGATTAACAGGTTTTATTAAGTAGTCTTCAGCCCCCATCTTGATGTAACTTACTGCCTTTTCCGTTTCATCAAGGACTGTGGTCATAATGACTGGAATATCCTGCAACGAAACATCATTTTTGATGTGACTTAACACCTCGTTTCCGTCTATTTTCGGTATCAGAATATCAAGCAGGATCAGATCAATTGGCTGAGTTTTCAGTTTATCCAACGCAACCGGTCCATTCTCGGCCAGAATAGGCGTATGTTCTAGTTTAGTGACTGAGTCACACAGTGCCTGCCGATTGGCTTCAATATCATCGACAATAAGAATATCAGCAGATGGTTTCATTATTGTGTCTCCATGGGTGTGTCATCCCGACAAATTCTTACACATCCCTTGCATCATATCGACAAAGGGATGCGTATGTTGGAGGAAGTTTGTGTCGAGTCTTAGTACAGCGCATTGAAGGATTTTACGGATTGTGATTGATATATACAGCATATTGACGTAATGAACGGATTATGGTTAGTACAGCGGATTTTTGGTCTAAACAGATTATGATTAAGATATAATACAGCGGATTGACGTTATGAACGGATAATCCGTCAAATCCTTCAATGCGCTAGACTAATTATCAAAATCCGTCAAATCCTTCAATGCGTTGTACTGAGTCTAAATATTCTCTAAGGTAGGCGCGTGAAAATATAGAGAAACCAAGTTGTTTGAAAACACTTGGGCTCGATTAATGAAGTGTAGTCGCTGCAAAAGTTTTTGCCGCGACTGGTATTTAACCGCAACTCCCTAAACCTTCACGTTTCAATTTCACCACAAAAGAAATACCAGCGGCTTCTCGGTTTGCCACCGTCACTGAGCCACCTAATAACGTAATAATGTGTTTAGCGGTTGAAGGCCCAAGGCCGGGGTGTCGGCCCGGGGTCACTTTTTCAGTGTTTGAAGGGACTTCAAAAAATTGAGCCAGTTCATCTTCGGGAATGGTTCTACCGGTGGCATGGATGCCTATAGAAACATCTTGTTGAAGCGGTGTACATGAAAAAGTCACCGTACTACTATGACGCGAGAATTTAACCGCCGTCTTTATCAATTCGGCTAACGCATTGGCATAACGTTCTTTTTGAACGGCATATTGCTCCTCATCATCCACGGGGCAACTGGATGCTGAAGATAACTCTTCTTCATCAAAATCAAGGTCAGGCTGTAAGGGGGGTGGGGTTAATGGTTGTCCACCACAATCAGGCATTGGACCCATCGATACCTGGCGTGACTGGGCCAATTCAGTTGCCAACTCAATAGCCGATTGTAAAATGGCGTGGACGGCATTGAGTTCAAAGACAAACATAACCGTTGATTTATCGATTTCCGGCAACTCGCGTTTGATGGTTTCTAACCAGGTTTTTAACAGCTTGTTGACACGAACTTTAGCGACTCTATTAAGGTCACCCAAAGAATTTTGAACATCATAATAAATCAATTTCAGTGCGTTATCTTTCGCTTTCTCAAGGATTTGGAGTTCTTCTTTGGCGATAGTGAGTTCTTTGGTTTGCTCACAGAGCACTTCTTCCAACCTGAAGTGAGCTTCTTCAATCTGATGAAGATACTCTTTTTCTTTATCGCGCAGAGACTTCCTTTCAAGGCAAGCACCCATTCTGGCTTTGAGTAAAACGCGGTTAACGGGTTTTGTTAAGTAGTCATCAGCCCTCATCTTGATACAATCGACAGCACTTTGCGGTTCATGAACGGCTGTGACCATTATGACTGGAATATGCCGCAAGGATGCATCGTCTTTGATAGAACTCAACACCTCGTATCCGTCAACTTCAGGCATCATAATGTCGAGTAGGACCAGATCAATTGGCTGAGTTTTAACTTTCTCCAACGCAACCCGTCCGCCATCAGCAAGAATAGGGCTATGTCCTAGTTTTGTGACTATTCTAGAAAGCAGATCTCTATTCATTTCAATGTCATCCACAATAAGAATATTAGCGGGTTGAATATTAGCGGGGTTTGTCATCATTGTTTTTCCATTTGTGAGTTGACTTCTCATCTCATTGAGCGTCAAAGAAATCCGATTTCTCAAAGAAATCGGATTTCTCATCTCTAACTGGCTTGCGTCAGCACCGGATTGCTAAACAACGCATTCCGTATCAGTTTTCTGATTAAGTCCACTGGTATCAGCACCATGGCAAACATTACCAGATACAACCATTCTGTGGTTTGCAAGGGCACAGTGCGTAGTATATCGCCACCTATATAAATAAAGGTAGTTTGAACTGTGAATATTAACGCAATCACACCCAAAAAGAGTTTGTTGTCCAAAATGTGTTCAAACAGATTCAATCCTTGGGTGCGGGCGTTGAAGGTGTTGAATGTATGCATAAAGACAAAAAAGCCAAAAAAGGCGGTTAAAAATACCGCGTTCGCTTCGTCACTGTGGATATCCAAGCCGCGTGAAAAGAGTTCACGGATAGGTTCGTAGGTTAAGAAGAACATACTTACCAATGCGGCAACGCTACCGTTGATGAGAATGCTTGCCCACATGTCTTTGCTGATAAGGGCCTCATCTTTCGGGATGGGTTTTTCCTGCATGTAGCGCTGTAACGCGGCTTCTCCAGCGAAAGCTAACCCAGCAAGGGTGTCCATGATAATGTTAATCCACAATAACTGTGTCATGGTCAAGGGGAGATCAAAGCCAAAAAACGGCCCTAAAAAGGCGACTAAAATCGCTGATAGGTTGACTGTTAATTGAAATACGAGGAATTTGCGGATGGATTTAAATAAAGTCCGCCCATATAACATCGCTTTGGTGATAGAAGAAAAGTTGTCGTCCAAAATCACAATGTCACTGGATTCTTTAGTCATTTCGGTGCCGCTGCCCATTGCAAAGCCAACGTCGGCATTTTTGACCGCGGGCGCATCATTGACCCCATCCCCTGTCATGCCAACCACCCAGTCAAGTTCTTTGGCGAGTCTGATTAAGCGGCTTTTATCGGTGGGGAAGGCTCTGGCAACGACGCACAAATGTGGCAACTGTTGTTTGACTTCATCGTCAGTCATTTCTGCTAATTCCGTCGAAGTCAGGACTTTCGCATCCTTATCATCAGAGAGTAATCCAACATCTCTGGCAATGGCTTGCGCGGTTTCTTTGGCATCACCGGTAATCATCACAACATGAACACCGGCCTCTTTGGCCGTTTTAACAGAGTCAATTGAGGTGGCGCGTAACGCATCGCGCATACAGAAAAGACCTAATAACGTCAATTCGTTAGGCAACTCATTGGCTTCGCTAATAGGCGTTTGAGTTATCGCAACCGCCAACAATCGCATGGCGCGTTCTGATAAGCGACAGATTTCAGTTTCCAACGCATTTTTATCAGTGAGTACGACTTTATTACCGTTGGCATCAAGAACGTGGGTACAATTTGCCAAAATAACTTCCGTCGCCCCTTTGACTAGGGTTAAGGCCTTTTCACCCTCAACTTGCGTGGCGGAAAACTTGCGACTACTGTTAAACGGAATCGTCTCGATAATGTTAATGTCTTCTTTTTGTTCCAATGATAGAGTCAAAAAACGCAACATGGCTTGCTCGGTGCGATCAGCCCCCACCATTTTAGGGTTTTCGGAGTCACTGGTATCAATAACAGCGCGGGTGTTATTACGCACAGCAAAGGCCACTTGGTTGCGAAGTGTTTCGGGTATGTCCTCAAGCTTATGATAATGTGCCGCTTGCCCGGTTAAAAATTCTTCCACCGCCAGTTGCCCTTGAGTCAGCGTGCCGGTTTTATCACTAAACAACACTGTTAAACTGCCAGCGGTTTCTATGCCTAACATTTTACGCACTAACACTTTGACTGATAACAGTTTACGCATGTTTAAAGCCAGTACCATCGCAATCATCATAGGCAAGCCTTCGGGCACAGCGACAACAATAATGATAATTGCCAAAATCAGAGCGGTGACGACATGCGTGATAATTTCACCGGACGGTATAGCCAAATAGGCTGAAATACCATCGGTTTGCAGGAAAATATGGTTAAGCATAAAGGCCACAAAGATAAAAGTTGCGCCGACATAGCCAAAAAGGCTGATCTGTTTACCAAGCACAGTGAGTTTTTCTTGCAGCGGTGATAAACGATCTTCAGCCGTGATCAGCTCAATCATGGTTTCACCATAGCGGGTTTTATCACCGACGGCCGTTGTTCGCATCACGCCTTCGCCATCTTCAATCAAAGCGGCCCTAAATAGTTGATGGTTATCAGAAATCGCCTCATTTGAGGGCTCCGCCGGTAACGCATTTTTGCGAATGGGCTCCGATTCCCCCGTTAAAGCGGCTTCATTCACCTCCAAATGACCGGCTATTAAAACGCCGTCAGTGGGTATGGTATCGCCGGGCTGTAACAAAATGTGATCGCCTACCACTAAATCGTTGATGCTGATTTCCATCAAGCGATTATTTCTAAAAACTTTCACTTGAATCAAAGCGGCACCTTCCAACAATTTTTGAAATGCGTTTTCATTGCTATGTTCTGACCACGTTGCCACGAACGTTGCGATGAAAACGGCAACGGCAATGCCGACGCTTTCATACCACTGGGTATAACCCAAAATCGTCAGCACGACGGTGATGCCCAAAGCCACTATTAATATAATAATAATGGGATCCTTAAAATTGTTCAGCAATTTGTCCCAAAATGTTTCTCGGCTCAGGGTGGTGATGGCATTGGTGCCATGTTGTGTACGGGCGGCTTTAACGTCTTGATCTGTTAAGCCGGGACAAGTAAATTTCATATAAGCCTCTTGTTAGTTATCAGTTTGCGCGCAAAAACGGATTTTGAGAGTCCATTACCCGCATCGATAAGTACATCAAATTGAGATCACAGTCAAAGCAACTTATTTTATTTAATAACTGATGTTACGCACATTGCTTCGACTTTCACAGTTTGTGCAATAAACGGAAAGTTCCATACCATGATGATGTTTGGTGAAAGGGCAACCGCAAAGGGCAACCGCAAAGGGATTGCCCCTACAATATATAACTAAATGTAGGGGCAATCCTTTATGGTTGCCCCTCTTTATCATTTTGTTTGGTGAAAGGGCAACCGCAAAGGGCAACCGCAAAGGGATTGCCCCTACAATATATAACTAAATGTAGGGGCAATCCTTTATGGTTGCCCCTCTGAATTCAGTTTGAAGCGTTGTGCGTAGCATGAGTTAATAATGAGTTACTGATGTTACGCGCCCAAATTCGGTTCCCACATAATGAACGCGAGAGCGAAAATCCAGTCAATAGCCATGGATTAGAGCAATCGCGGGAATGACAGTTCTTAGTGCGTAGCATCAGTTAGTTAATTACTGATGTTACGCATTAGGATGCAAAATACTTGTGAATATGGTTGCCCCTACAGACCCAAATTGTAATTGTAGGGGTAATCCCTTGTGGTTACCCTAATTGGAAACCCTCTCTCGAACATCAGTTAATTATATAATATCCTTATCAAAAGTCGCTGGTTTACCAAAATTGGCCTAGACTCGCTTGTCATTAAAGGTTGATTAGCATATTAGTAGGTTTTAACTTGAACATCAAGTAATTAATTAACCTTCATTAAACATCATCAATTTACTCCTACGGAGTAAACCGGGCTCACCCATCCAAACTAAAATCGACGCGTCGATTGGACTCCATCACCCACATTGCACCACTATCTAAGTTTTATCAAAGAAATCTCAGCGAGTGTTATTTGATGTGAAACGGTAATAGGTAATAAGGTAATAAGCCATTCGGCAATAGCGAATTGAGATGAGATTTGTTCAGATCAATATACTGAATACCGTCATAAACTGAAATTTATACCGGTGCGAAGTATAAAAACCCCTAAAATCACGATGTTCAAGTTTTCCGATACTGCTATGAGCTAAACTGGGGGAGTTAGGCGGCTTCAGCCGACTTGAGCTTTTAGCCTAATGGCACGCACGATAGAAATTTTGGTTATGCAAGCAAGCCAGGGGCGTTGCCACGGGCGTAGATAATACGCACCTTCAGTGCTAGGTTTTAAAGCACCGAAGGTGCGAAATTAATATAGCCAGTGTAACTACCTGGAACTTAATTTCTATCGTGCGTGCCATTAGCTTTTAGCCTAGGGGTTTATCCCTAGGCGATATTTTGAGCATCGAGTTTCAGTGCCCAATTCCCAAATCCCGAAAAATGGTAAATTATACATGCAAACTCACTACTGTGGCAAAGTCAGTGTAGGATTAAAGGTGATAAAGCCCAAAACCAATGGCTGCTCAAAGAGATTGCCACAGATATGGCACAGCCTTTTCTTTTCGTTCCCCCCAATCGAATAGCCCCTTTTTTCGTGACTTGAACACTTGTGTATAACGATGATAGGGTGAGTCTGCTTTAGCTTTTTTCGCTTTTAGCCTATTCAATGTTCAAGTTAGAGTTGACTAATATTCTAATAGAGTCTCAATCACAGTCGCTCATAAAATAGTTATGATTTTTTTCTTTGTCTTTTGGATGTGTATGTTTGAACCAATGAGTTTCATCAAAATGCGGCTTTCTGTTGGAGGGATTAATGCATAAGGTAACTCCCAAATAATATACCATTGGGGGTTCCCCAGGTTGCACCTGGGGCTATTCACATACATTTTCAGGGTTGAGAAAAGTGATTTATAAAGTGATTTTGGTATGTTAATTCTTTGGAGTTACCTAACGAACGAAATGACTCAAATTTTCACTGATGCGGAAAACGATCAGTATTCATTGAAAATAATTGAGTTAGTTTTATAATAGCAGTCGGTTCTGACTTTTGGAGAGTTAAATAGTTAAATAGTTAAAATAATAAGTCCCCTTCCAAAAACTTCAAAATGGCTCAAAATAAGCAAATACTTATAAAACAACTTATTGAAGACGATTAGTTTTAGTAGTTCATAAATTACTTATATTAAGGCACCAAGGACTTATTGACAGAAACTCAAAAATACGGTGTTCAAAAAAAATGTTACACAAATATTTAATTGTAGCTGTGGTGTTCGCACTGGGCAGTCTGTTTGCTCTGGTGGGATTTTTCACCATACAAGCGTTGGAACAACAGGTGAAGTATGGATTTGAGAAAGCGGCACAGGAACGTCTCTGGGCAACGCAGAAAGATATGCAACAAGCACTTAAAGGGTTGCATGTTACCACAGCTTTTGTTGATGTTTCCAGCAAAGTTACTCAGCAAGAATTTAAGACTTTTGCAACCGCTTTTTTATCACGTCATCCTGATATTCTCGCTTTGAGCTGGGTGCCTCGCGTTTCCAATATTCAGCGCGCCGCTTTTGAGCAGGCTGTGCGAATGAATTATCCCAGTTTCCAATTAACAGAACGAAACGCTCAGAACAAAATGGTAATGGTACCCCAACGTGAAGAATATTTTCCTATTGACTATCAGGTTTCTCAAAGCAAGCATGAAAAAGTGTTAGGTTTTGACTTGGCTTCAGAACCATCCCTGTTTGCCGCATTAAACCATGCTCGTGACACCGCCACTATGCAACAAGCCACCGCACGGATTAATCTTGTTCGGGAAAATACCCCATTTAATATTTTAGTATTTTACCCCGTTTATCATAAACCAGCGTCCCTCAATACGCCAGCTCAACGAAGAAAACACTTGCAAGGTTTTATTGTGGGCGTATTAAGTCTAAAAAACCTTGTGGATACGGCTTTAGAACGCATTCCCTCCAAGGGTATCAAGATTGGTAGACAAGATGAATCGACTGTTCCGTCCAAAACCTGGTATTACCAAGTGGTGGGAAAAACGAGTCTATTACCTTTCAGTGCTTTGTTGGCGGGTTCCCTGTTTACCGGATTTATCGTCTTTTACTTGGTTAAATCAATAAGATATACAACCGCTATTCAAACTGAAGTTGTTGAACGCCGACGGGTGGAAATGGCACTGAGACAGGCGGAGGAAAACCTAACAGTGTACAACCGCACGTTAGAAATTCAGGTTCTCAAACGAACGGAAGAGTTAGCGCAACGAAATACGCTATTGCGACAGGAAATCCATGAACGCAAACAGGTGGAAAAAGCCTTACGTGCGAGTGAGGAACGCTTTGAACTCGCCATGCGTGGCGCGAATGAAGGGTTATGGGATTGGAACCTTGAAACCAATGAAGTGTATTTTTCACCGCGTTGGAAGGAAATAGTGGGTTATGCTGACCATGAACTGCCTACGCATTTTGATGACTGGTACCAATGGGTACATCAAGAAGAACAAGCTCAAGTCATGGTGGATACAGAAGCTTATCTTTACAAACAAATACCCATTTATGAAAACATCCATCGCTTGCGACACAAAGATGGACACTATATTTGGGTTCAAGAACGTGGTATTGCGGTCTGGAATGAAGAAGGTAAACCCATTCGATTTGTTGGTACGCATAGCGACATTACCTGCAAACAGCTTGCTGATGAAGCTTTACGCGAGAGTGAGCAACACTGGCGCACCTTAATCCAAGAAGCCAGCATTGGTTTGTTGTTATGTCGCTTGGATGGGACAACGGTTGAAGTGAACTCTGCTTTTACCAATATTGTTGGCTACTCGGTTCAGGAATTTTTGGATAAGAAACTGACCTTTTTTGAGATATTGCCAGAACCATACCTCACAGCGCAAAAGGAAGAATTCCGCAAACGAGTGGCGGTTTTGCCATTAAGCAATGACCAAGAAAAAACACTGTGGCGGTTTGGGCCTTGCGAGAAAGAATTTATTCATAAATATGGGCATATCGTGCCCATTAGATTTTCAGGGCTGATTATTGAAAGAAAGGGGGAGCATTTTCTGTGGGCAAGCGTCGAGGATGTCACTGACCAAAAACGGGCAGCCGAAGCGCTGCGTCAGAGTGAAGAAAGGATGCGTAGTTACTTTGAGTTGCCTTTGATTGGCGTGTCCGTCACGTCGCCTTCCAAAGGATGGATTGAAGTCAACGATAAGCTATGCGACATTGTTGGCTATTCGCGTGATGAACTGTTGCAGATGGAATGGTCTGACTTAACCCATCCCGATGATCTTGCAGCTAACCTAGAACAGTTTAATCGACTGCTTCAAAACGAAATTGATGGCTATACGATGGATAAAAGGTTTATCCGCAAAGATGGCACTATCATTTGTAGCAATGTGTCAATGCGTTGTGTACGCGATGCTTCTGGCGCGGTGAACTATTTTGTGACACTGATACAGGATATCACTATGCGTAAACGTGCTGAAGAGCAACTGAAGGAGAAAGAAGAATTTTTACGCTTAGTGATAAACAATATTCCTCAACTGATTTTTTGGAAGGATATTAATAGTGTGTATTTGGGGTGTAATAAGGTGTTTGCCCAGTGTTTTTTTGGAACAGATAATCCTGATGAAGTGGTAGGTAAAACCGATTTTGATTTAAGCGGGACTTTAACCCAAGTACAGGTTTACCGCGAAGTTGATCAGCGCGTCATGGATACAAATACGCCGGAATATTATTTTGTTGATAACGTGATACTGGCTGAAGGTAAACAACGCTGGATAGAAACCAGCAAAATCCCTTTACATGATGCCACTGGCAACGTGATAGGCATTTTAGGCACCATTGAAGATATCACTGAACGCAAGCAAGCTGAACTTTTACAGAAAGAATATAATCAAACGCTGGAACATGATGTGGCTGAAAGAACCCGTGCCTTACGCGAACAAAAAGCCTTTTTGCGCTTAATTATAGACAACATCCCTCAATTCATCTTTTGGAAAGATATTCAGTCGGTGTTTTTAGGGTGTAACAAGCGGGTGGCACAATTTGCCCAATTGGACAATCCCGATGCTATCGTGGGTAAAACGGATTTTGATTTGGTGTGGAAAGAACAGGCTCAGTATTTCCGCTGTCAAGAACGCCGTGTGATGGCAACCAATAGTCCAGAATATCATACGATTGAGTCTATTATGCTGCCTTATAGTTCACCGTTTTGGGGAGAAACGAATCGGATTCCTTTGCATGATGAAATGGGCAAAGTCGTTGGCGTTTTATGTACCGTTGAAGATATGACTGCACGCAAACAAGCCGAAGATGCTTTGAAAAAGGCCAATGGAAGAGTGACAACGGTTTTGGATAGTTTGAATTCTGCTGTTTACGTCTCTGACATGCAAACCTACAAGGTGTTATTTGTCAACAAATATGCCAAAACCTATTTTAATAGACATGCGGTAGGTAAAATATGTTGGCAAACGCTCCATGCTGGACAGACGGGCCCCTGTGATTTTTGTACCAATAACAAGCTGATTACTGATGAGGGTCAACCGACTGATGTTCATACGTGGGAATTTCAAGATACCAGGCTGAATCGTTGGTTTTATGTTCAAGATAGGGCGATTCCGTGGGATGATGGACGATTGGTGCGATTATCCGTTTTTACCGACATTACGCCGCGTAAGCTGGCTTTGAAAGCACTCAGGGAAAGAGAGACTCACCTGAATGCGATTTTTGACAACGCAGCTGCCGGCATCATGCTTGCCAATGCTGAAGGGCGTTTTATCCAGTGCAATAGAAAATGGCTAAAAATGACGGGCTACACGAACGAGGAACTGCTTCAACTCACTTATCTTGATATTACCCACCCAGATGATATTGAGAACAGTCGCAAACATTATGAGCCACTGATAAAAAATACGATTGAGGGCTATCAGATTGAAAAACGCTTTACCAGAAAAGATGGTAGTTACTTTTGGGCTGATGTCTCAGTGACGGTGATTCGTAAATCGCCCTATCCCCCCTCAAGTATGAAGGATGCTCTATCTCCCCCGGCTCAAAGTGGGAAAAGGGCGGTTATCGAATATACACAGGGAAATTTCTCTTCAAAGGAACACTTAGGATCGTTCTCCCCTGATTTATCAAAGGAGAGTAAAGAATCAACCAGCCCCTTTTTTTCCAAGGCGGGCCGAGATTCGATTTCACTAAAGGCGGACGAAGGAGAATTTGAAGCGGTTCTCGGTTTTATTGTTGACATTACAGAACGCAAGCAAGCGGAGGAAGATTTACGCGCCAGTGAGGCTCGTTATCGGGGGGTGGTAGAAGATCAAACCGAATTTATTTGCCGTTTTCTACCCGATACCACCCTCACCTTTGTGAATGATGCTTACTGCCGCCACTTTGGTGTACCGCGAAAGGAGATTCTCGGCCAAACATTCTTGCTATTGCTGCCAGAAGAATCCCATAAAAAAGTTATTGATAATATACAACTTCTTGTTAATAAAGAAGAATCTATCATTTTTTATGAACATTCGGCCAAAGCGGCCGATGGAGAAATTTGTTGGCAACAGTGGTCGGAGCGGGCGATTTGTGATGACGATGGCCGAGTTGTGGAACTTCAATCGGTGGGGCGTGACATCACCAAGCGCAAGCAAGCGGAGGCGAAATTACAAGAAGCGAAAGAAGCCGCGGAGGCAGCCAACTGTGCGAAAAGTGCTTTTTTGGCTCACATGAGCCATGAATTACGCACCCCTCTCAATGGCATTTTGGGTTATGCACAAATATTTAACCGTGATCCCACGTTGAGCAACAAGCACAAAGAGGGTATCTGTGTTATTGAACGCAGTGGCAACTATTTGTTGACACTGATTAACGATATCTTAGACTTGTCTAAGATTGAAGCTAACAAAATTGAACTTTATCCAAAAGATTTTAATTTTAGTCATTTTATTCAAGGCATTACTGAAATATTTCAGATGCGTGCTAAGCAAAAGGGCATTGCTTTTACATATCAACCGCTCTCGCATCTGCCGGTGGGGGTTCATGCTGATGAGAAGAGATTGCGGCAAATTCTCATCAATTTGCTAGGGAATGCGATGAAGTTTACCAAGCATGGTGGCGTTTTTTTTAAAGTGGGTTTACATAATGGTAAAATCCGCTTTCAGGTAGAAGATACAGGTATTGGTATTGCCCCTGAAAACCGGGAAAAAATATTTTCACCTTTCCAACAAGTCGGTGATTCCAATTATCGAGCGGAAGGTACCGGTTTAGGTTTATCTATTACCAAAAAACTGGTTGAGATGATGGACGGAGAATTACAGGTTGAGAGTGTGCTGGGGCAGAGCAGTCTGTTTTGGACCGCGTTGGATTTGCCAGAAGTACCGGGAATCGCTCAATCTGATAGGGAAAGTAGCGATACACAGATAATTATTGGCTATCGAAAAATGGATAAGGTTTCAATTAAAATCTTGGTTATTGACGATCAGTTAGAAAATCGCTTAGTACTGATTAATCTTTTAACGCCGATAGGTTTTGAAGTGATAGAAGCCAGCAATGGTGCAGAAGGTTTAGAAAAAGCGCGTGAGTGTCGGCCAGATTTGATTATATTAGATTTAATGATGCCAGTCATGGATGGCTTTGAAGCGGCACGCCAATTAAGAAAAATGCCTACCCTCGAAGCGGTTGTAGTGATAGCGGCTTCAGCCAGTGTTTTTGAATATCATCAAGATGATAGTTTAAAAGCGGGCTGCGATGACTTTATTCCAAAACCGCTTTGCGCCCAAGAATTGTTTAAACGTATCCAACAACATTTGGGATTGGAATGGATTTATGAGCAAAAAGCACCATCCGCACAGGCTGAACCTGATGATGAGGGAACCGAATTATCGGTGAAAGAAGAAGGCTTGTCTGCCGAACAAGCTGCTATTCTGTTTGAGTTAGGCACGATAGGTGATATTAATGGGATTCTTGAACAAGTTGACAAACTCAAAAACCTGGCTGAAACACATCTACTGGCTGACAAGATTGCTCAATTGGCGAACGATTTTGACGATGAGCAAATTTGTGAACTTGTGAAACCCTACCTTCTTCAGTAATCAGTTATCAGTGAACAGTTATCAGTTATCAGTAAACAAAAAATAAACATATTCTAAATATCTGTAAGTACAACGCATTGAAGGATTTGACGGATTGTTTGATAACTGGTAACAAGTACAACTGATTGACGGATTTGACGGATTGTTTGATAACCAGTACAACGCATTGAAGGATTTTTCGGATTGTTTGATAACCAGTACAACGCATTGACGGATTTGACGGATTGTTTGATAACCAGTACAACTGATTGACGGATTTGACGGATTGTTTGATAACCAGTACAACTGATTGACGGATTTGACGGATTGTTTGATAACCAGTACAACTGATTGACGGATTTGACGGATTGTTTGATAACCAATACAACGCATTAAAG
>QNER01000034.1 GCA_003646175.1 Candidatus Parabeggiatoa sp. nov. 1 | reverse complement strand
TTTTCATCTTGCCAAATAAGGACTTTTAGGGGTAAATCAATACCCATCGTTTGCTTGCACTGCATCAAGGGTGTGCCAGCCTTTGGATTACCAAAAATCAGTAATTCAGTCGGCCTTAAATCTTTTCCAATCCGCTTTGCACCTTCAGCATGATTAATCCTGGCAAAAACCGTTAGGCCTTTTTCTTTTAAAAAAGATTCAAGGCGATCAGTGGTTTCTTTGACACTGTCATTGGCTTTGATGCTGATAAGGTTATTATTGTCATAAGAACAAGCTAATGGTACAAATAGTGACAGTAAAACAATCAAGAATTTACGCATGTAAAACCTCTGTAATAATATGACTTAAAAAGATATTTTAGCGCATTTGGCGCACCTGCAAAGTACACTCGTCCAGACAAGTTTTGCCCTTGGTAAAATTCGAGGTTTGGCACCGAATTTTTCTAAACATCTATATTCCAAGCAAACTGATGAATCAACAACGTTCAAAATCGAGCAGCCTCACGTTCGATAGTCGTATCAATTCCTTTGCATAATTTTATCCGTTTCTTAATTTACAAAGCTTTGTGTTTCTTGCATGGTTTCAATGGGTGTCAGTTCTATTCGGTTTTTAAATTGAACAAGTTGAAGTTTTTGACTAGGTTTTAATGCGAGTGCGTCTATCATTGCACGAGGAATCGCAACTTGAAATTCTGGGAAAATAGTTACAGTTGGCATAATTCAAAAATCCAATCCACGCAAAAGTTAACAGCGAAGCTCCAACTTTTGCGTAGATTACTTAACTGATGTTACGCACATTGCTTCGACGATGTCACAGTTTGTGCAATAAAGCGGAAAGTTCCATACCATGATGATGTTTGGTGAAAGGGCGCAGCAAAGCGGGGACAACCACAAAGGGCAACCACAAAGGGCAACCACAAGGGATTGCCCCTACAATAAATGTAGGGGCAATCCTTTATGGTTGCCCCTCTGGACTCATTTTGAAGCGTTGTGCGTAACATGAGTTACTTACTTACTTACTTGGTCAATTCGCAAAAAGTTTCATCAGAATTGTTTGTCATACGCTTCATTTTCCAATTAGATTTGAAAGTGATTAAACCAAAGTCCTTATGTTTCTTTAGGACGACTTGCCCACATTTGCCGCGCCATATCCTGCGCTTCATCAGTACTCGCGGCTTTTCCCATTAATTTCAAAGCAATTGCCGCGGTACCCACTACCGTACCCTCAGCAAATTCGTCTTCAATCTCACCGCGCCACAGCGCCGGCAAACGTTGCGGATCCAACACTTCTTCTTTGACATGCCGTTTTTTGAATAAGGGCAGCCACATTTCGTCGGACAATTCGCCATTATGGACACTTTGCACCAGACATTCCATATCCGGGTTGCGTTCAATTTCGCCACCTTCGCCTTTTATCACGGCTAAATGAGATTGATTAAGCAATAGCGCAGCTTCTTGATGGACGGGACGATAACCGGGGTGGAAAATACCTTGCATCACATAAGGGGCATCAAACGGATTGAGCATACGTGCTAAAGTGTGGACGGGAGAGCGCAAACCCATGAGGGGGCGAAGTTCAATGATTTCATGTAATTTGGGACAAAGATATTCCAACGGCAAATAGCTAAAATTATGTTGTTTAATTTGCTCAGCCGCAGCTTCATAAGACTTGGCGTATTCAATACCCAAATACGACAACACATCTTGGGTATAAATGCGCCCGTTAGTATGTCCTCGGGTACCGTGCATAAATACTTTGATGCCATTTTTTGCCAATAACAAGGTAGACAAAATAAACCAAGGCAAATGACGACGCTTACCGGCATAAGATGACCAATCTAAATCGACTTCCACCATGCAAGTCGGTAATTTAAAAGAATCACGCGCTGCTTGAATAAACCCGGCCAATTCTTCACGAGTTTCTTCCTTGACGCGCATCAGTATCATAAAAGCCCCCAATTGCACAGGCTCAACTTCATCAGCCATAATCATACGCATGGCTGAATAGGCCTCTTCTTGCGTTAAGGGGCGGGCACCGTTTTTACCTTTGCCTAAAATACGGACATATTGAGCAAAAGGGTGTTCTTCGTAGAATGTCGTTGTCAACATATCAACTGGGGAATGGTAATTGGGGAATGGTTCATTAATTCATTAAGTTCGCGGCTAATTTTTGGGACCAAAAAACTTTAGCCGCGAATGGGGAATCAGTAGGGGGGATCATTCTTATTTGAAATTGACATCAATTCACAATCAATTCCCAATTCGAGGCATTTTTCTAGCTAGGAGTTTGTCGGACTTGTGGCGTTAAGTGATTGATTTATAAATAATTTATCAAATCGCGTCAAAATAAAATTTCTATTGAAAACAATTACTTAGTGATTAAGTCCGACAGACTCCTAGAAAAACTTTTACCTCGAACCCAATTCCCAATCTACGCAAAAGTTGGAGCTTCGCTGTCAACTTTTGCGTAAATCCCAATTTATTATTCATCAATCCTTAAATTGCGGTTCAATATCTATATCAGCCAAACTACAAGGCATAAAGGGCAGTATCCTCAAAGCCAATACAGTCAACAATGCCGCAATGGCGATACCACTAATACCTAACAAAATTTCCCAACCACTCGGTGTATAAGCATGTATGCCTTTGTCAAAAAAGCTTGAAGACGTGACTTCCATACCCGGGAAAATTTCCAATGGATAAGCCTGCCCGCCGATGATAATCACATACAATAACGCAAATCCGCCTACAATTGTCAGCACCGAGGCTGCTGCAATACTGGCGCAACTCTTACTAAATCTCTCGTGGTAAAGCAGCAATAACGGCAGTATAGTCCCTAAAAAGATATAGCCACCCCAAAAAAGTACCGTATAGATACCGCCACCGGCTAAGATAAAGTATTCAACGCCATGACGACCAGTGAAATAGAGATGAGAAGAATGATAAGCCAACACAAAATAAAACACCGCACCAATAAACACCCCTAACAGGGTTTTGGGGCGATGTAGTATGCCTTGTCCCAACGGGCACTGCTTTTCCCAACAATCAATGATCAACACGATTAAGAATACCGCCAACCCCAAAGATAAAGAAAGGGCAATAAATAGGGGGGCCATAATCGCGGTGTGATAGGCTTCGCGGGCGACCAAAAAACCAAAAATTGAGCCGGTACCGGTGGTGAGTATCAAACGCCAAATAAACGCAATCAAACCGACAGTGGGGTAATAGCGTTGCATACGCCGCTCCATCATAAACCACAGATAGATAACGCAAATCAGTAGAAATCCATTATATAAGAACATATTCCAAGAAAAAATGGATTTCAAATTGTAACTGGTCATAGCAACCACAAGGCGATCCGGGTGGCCTAAATCCAACACTAAAACACTCAGCCCGCCAATGAGCAAAGTAATGGCAAGCAAAGCGGATAAACGTGCAAGGGGATGATAAAAAATCTTGCGAAATACGGAACTGATTGATGCCACATTCAGCACCCCAGATGCCGATAAAATCAGAAAAATGGCAAATACATGTGGCATCCCCCACACAATCTGGTTATTCATACCGGTGATAACATGTCCATGATGCTCCATGTTATAGGCTGCGAATAAACCCAGTAAAATAAAAAAAACCGATACAGCTATTCCACCGTAAAAACCGGCACTTTTGCCTTCAATAACACAATAATTAATATTCTTCATAACTAAAGTCCTTGATAACGCACCCCGGGATTCAATCGCAGATCAGGCCGCAACGCGGTACTGCGGACCTCCTTCAACTTTTTAGAAATATCACTATTGGGATCTTTTAGATCTCCAAATAGCATCGCCTTGTGACCCACCTTATTACAGGCTTCTACACAGGCAGGTTGTTGTTCATTATCAACCCGATGCACACATAAAGTACAACTTTCCACGGTACCTTTACCACGCGGTGAATAGGGTTTCTGATTTTCCAGTGTTTCATGGATAAATGAACGGGCTTTGTAGGGACAAGCCATCATACAATAACGACAGCCAATACAAATATGCTTATCCACCAAAACAATACCATCTGCACGCTTAAACGAAGCCCCGGTCGGACAAACATCGACACAAGGCGGATGTTCACAATGTTGACACAGCAAAGGCAGGGAATATTCTTTGCCTGTTTGCTTATCACGCACACCCACTTTGCGTATCCACTGCGCCGCAATATCGGGACGGACATCCTCAGTGAGACCATGCTCGGTAGCACAGGCACTCACACACTTATCGCACCCTTCACTACATTTAGTGGTATCAATCAACATTCCCCAGCGCACATCCGATGTCACCGCGCCATCCGCATGATGCGCTCTTGATACACCATACAACAATACGCCGGGGGCCACCGTCATCCCAGCAACAACAGCAGTGGTTTTAAGAAAATCACGGCGATTTTGGGTAGGTGAAATTTCCTCGTTCATGTTTTTTTCTCTCTCACAGACCGATTATTCTCGTTTCCGAGCCGGCAAAATCCCCTTCATTATTTTGGGGAATAATTCCTTATTCATTAAGGAATGGGTAATAGCATAATAACACGCACGATTGATATTAGTTTCAACAAACTTGAATACCAAAGTCCAAGTTTTTTTAAGTGGAGTTGCCCAAACTCAAGTTGGGAGTCCTGACAGCCCAAACTCAAATCGAGCAAAAGTTGGAGCAAAGATTGGACTCCTAATATATTGCTTAAGTAATGCTATTACTCGATGTTCACTCAATGTTCTGGTTAGTATTTGCTAATGTACTAATATTCCTTAAAAATAGCCTGAGTCAATGGCTTTGGACAAGCACTAAACTCTGTTCCAGGCTAAAGTTTTTTGTGACTTTGGCGGAAGTCATCTCAAAGCAACTGGATACTCGCTGTGTTATTAAAGGTTCATTAGCATATCATTAAGTTCTAACTAGAACATCAAGTGTTCCAGGTGTTGATGTTATTTGGTTTTGTGACAATCAATTTTTGAGTTAACTATGTAACTGATTGATTTTTAAGGAAATTATTTTTTGGTACCAACTTACAAAAAACTTAAGTATTAGGTAATACTTGACTCGCAAGTTTTTTTTAACACACTGATTTATAAGGTTTAGTGAAGTTGACCTTTTGAAATAATGCCTATTATCTTTAACCCAAGTTGCTACCCATTAGTGAGGAATTATAGGTATTGACTTTTTTACATTTTTTTATTGATAAGAGCTTCTTGCGAAACTTTAGCCTGAAAAACGTTCCCCAGGTGGAACAAAGGGCTATTCACATTCAACCCCTACGGGGTTGGGCAGCCCCAGCTTTCACCACTGGCTCCTAACTTTTAAAAATATCAACCCCAAAGGGGTTGAATTTTAGGCTTTCAGGCAAAAGTTTTGGCACGTAAAAACTTTTGCCTGAAAAGGTGTCAACCTGGGGTTTTGCAAGAGGCTCGATAATATAAAAATAACTAAAAAATAGAGGACATCCAAAATGGAAGATATGGAAGCACAAATTATCACTATTTATTGTAACCTAAGTTGCCACCTATAACCCTACAATATACGTTAAATCAATGGGTTGCTTTGGTGGTGTTTCGTGCCGTGCAAAAACATTGAATAATAAAATCAATCAATTACCCATTATGGAGCAACTTGGGTTATTGTATTTGTGATGACTTTTTAAAGGCATCGGGGCATCTTGATGAGCCTCAAGTTCAAATGACCACTGCCTTCACTGCGATGCTTTAAACTGGTAATTGCTGAAAAAAACCGTCGTTATTTAGTTTCAGAGGGTTATGTTCCTAAAATGCTAGGACTTACGCATTGACAACTAACATAAAAATATGCTAAACAAGTTTTTATTTGTCAGTGGTGCATTTTTATATTCCCATGCCGCTTTTAAGGTGATAGCCTGTTTCCCTTTATTTTCTATGCGAATAAGCGTCCTCAATTGCTCTGACGTTTTGCATAACATATTTATTATAATAAAGACAATGCGTAAGTCCTAAATGCTAGGGTTTTAGTCGTTTTAACCGTCGATTACATGAAATTAGCGAAACCTGCTGGCAAGAATTGCTTTACCTTACATGTAAGTTTTTAAACAAACTAATAAAAATAATGAGTTCGCAATAGACAGTTTTCCGGTGCCGGTTTGCGATAATATTCGTATTAAACGTTGTAAAATTTATCAGGATGACGAATATCGCGGCTATGTATTAAGTCAAACGTCGTTTTTTTACGGTATTCGTGTCCATATGGTTGTCAACAATCAATGCGAATTAAGGGTTGAGAAACTCATTTAAAATCAAACAGTTAAAAATGACTCTGTGGGGATACTTGTGGAGTTGTTTCCTACACCACTGTTTTTGACTCTGTGCAAAAATTTCAACTCTTAATTCGCATAATCATTCAACCTATTGAATTTATTTTGTGTTTATATTTAGCTAACGATTGTAAAATACTTAAGGAGTTTAATTTAGAGCTACCAGAAGGCTCTATTATTTACGGTGATAAAGCTTATAACGACTATGAATATGAAGATATTTTGAAGGAAGCCGTCAATATTTTCCTTAAACCTTAAAGACAAGAAGAATTCTAATAGAAAATTTGAGCCTAAAGTTGAGTTTTTACCAAAAATAACCCGTAAATGCGTTGAAACTACTTTTAGCCAAATCACAAATATTTTTTCAAAAAAAATCATGCCGTAACAAAAGGGGGGTTTGAACTAAAAGTGTTATGGTGCCTTTGCTATTCAATGCATATAGGTAGCAATTAAGTAAAAACAATAACTTAGTATTAAAAGTGAAGCCCTTTAAGCTTAAAATCCTGATTGGAACTTAAGAACTTGATCATCAAGTAATAGCATTATTGCTTTTTAAAATGGGTTTAAAATCAAAAACAGATATTAAAAATGCTGCCATTACCAAACCTTATCTCAACTTGAAAAGGGTGTGGATACTTTATAACGACGGTTCAATAAAATAAATTAGTAAATCAATTAGTTACGGCTAGTCTTCTAAAGAACCAAAATCCAATATAACTATCTGAATATAACTATCTGATTTTACGAAATATTTATCTGAGTTAGAATACAGTGTGTCGTCTTACAGTATCTGCACCCACTTGAAAATCACAATAAGCATAAGATTTATTGTTACCTATTACTCGACTCGCAAGTTTTTTGTAAACCGCTGATTTCAAAATAAATATTTTTTGGTATTAATTTTGGTGCTTAAAAATTAATTTAATTAAAAATCAATAATTTACATATAAGGACACTCAAAAATTAATTGCCGCAAAGCTTGCCGAACATCAAAAACTTGAACATCGAGTATTACCCATTACCTATTACTTGATGTTCAAGTTTTTTGTAAGCCGTTGATTTAAAAATAAATATTGTGCAAAAAAACTCATTTATTTCCTTAAAAATAAATGAGTTGCATATCTAGACACTCAAAAATTGATTGCCGCAAGGCCAAATAACATCAAAAACTTGAACGTCGAGTATTACCCATCACCCGTTTTGCTTATTGTTCCCCAGCGCAGTGCCGGGGAATCAAACTTTAAAGGGAGGTCAGTATTCAATCCATTGAGTTAACAGAACCTCTAACGTTTTCTTATCAAAAGGTTGCGGCTCTGCATTGAGATTTTCCCATAATTCCCATTGCAGATTTTTGTCATCCGGGCCGACCAGTAACAGCATAACTTTCTGAGTGTTATAACCTTTGCGATATAAATCAACCCGGCCAGTTGCCCCCGGCATATTCATTTCAACGGGTTGGAATATCACTTGATGGTTACCCACCACATTCAACTCAAGCGAATTAATTTCATACTCACTTCTATTCGCTTCAGATAACTTGATTTTGTTGGAGTTGAAAGTGATATAACGGTTTTTAGAATGTTCAGATAACCAACTGCGAACATTCTTGTATAAAGCATCGACTTGCTTGTTCCAAGCCTTTTCGTCAATAGCAGAAGCAGGTTGACTCGCAGCCAGTTTTTGAAGCTTCTCGCTAAGAGGCATCGTGTCCGCTGTGGTGCGGCGTTGTTTTGCTGTTGAAGCTGCGGATTTTGCCTTCACAGGTGAAGCTTTCGTAGATGATGCCTTCACAGGTGTGGCCGTCACAGGCGTAGCCTTCGTAGATGATGCCTTCACAGGTGTTGTCTTCACAGGTGAAGCCTTCGTAGGTGATGCTTTCGCAGATGATGCTGTCACAGGTGATGCTTTCGCAGGTGTGGCCGTCACAGGTTTTGCTTTCACAGGTGTGGCCGTCACAGGTGTGGCCTTCACAGGCGAAGCTTTCGTAGGTGTTGCCTTCACAGGTGATGCTTTCGTAGGTGTTGCCTTCACAGGTGATGCTTTCGCAGGTGTTGTGGCCTTCGCAGGTGTTGCCTTCACAGATTTTGCCTTCACAGGCAAAGCTTTCGTAGATGATGCCTTCACAGGTGTTGCCTTCACAGGCGTAGCCTTCGTAGGTGATGCCTTCACAGGTGTTGTCTTCACAGGCGAAGCCTTCGTAGGTGATGCCTTCACAGGTGTTGTCTTCACAGGCGTAGCCTTCACAGGTGTTGTCTTCACAGGCGTAGCCTTCACAGGCGTAGCCTTCACAGGTGTTGTCTTCACAGGTGTTGTCTTCACAGGCGAAGCCTTCGTAGGTGATGCTTTCGCAGATGATGCTGTCACAGGTGTTGCCTTCACAGGCGAAGCCTTCACTGATGAAGAAGTTTTGGCAGCGGAAGCCTTGAGCCCGGAAGCCTTGAGCCCGGAAGCTTTGAGTCCTGGAGTATGACTTCCAAACACATTATCCCATGCCAGCTTATTTCGCGTTTTAACTTCAAAATAGCCATGATTTTCCGCAAATTCTATAATCGGATTCTTGATGGTGATTAATTCAAATTGCTTCAGAGCCTCCAAATTGTTCTCAAAAAACTTGGCATCGGCTTGAACATTAGACACCTTCGATTTACCGAACAGCGTAACGCCTTTCCCAATTTCCTCGAAACCGAGTGCTTTGAGAGATTGCAAATAAACCTCAACAGACGAGAACAGTTTTTTGTATTCCTTTTCAGACAAGCCGAGCATTTGTTCCATCCTCTTTATTCTGGTTGAGGTATGAAACTTTTCAACTTTCGTTTCAAAACGCATACGCTTTTGGGAAAAGCCCCACAAAAACAATCCTTCATTGGAAGGAAACGGTTCCTTATCCTGAATCAGGCAAGAAAAGCCTTCGTTAAAACGAAAACCATGAAGTTCAATAATTTGTTTAGCAAATTGTTCAACTTTTTGTTCAATTGACATTAGAATCTCCAAACGAGGTTCGTGGATTTGACCAATCAATCATGAGGCAGACAAGGTTGCCCTTGCCCTTGTGACGCAGAATTGAGTTAATTGCTCATTCCTTAAAAAATCAGTACAACGTGGATCACTTGTTTTGGCCCCGGTTCGGAATTTCCCCAGTGTGGCAAAGCTTTACGCAGGTGTGTACAGGGCGTCGCTTGTTTGAAAAAAGCCGATTCTATTTAGGCTCGAAAATTCTCAGCATTTTCAAACTGGCCAAAACTATGACCAATACCGTCAGTACTATTATATTATATTAAAAGCAATTCAACAGAAGTGCAAGTAAAATTTGGTTAAACATTGTAGTCGTCAAATCGATATTGTAAAATTCAAGCATCATCAATCTACCTATTTTTAAAAATAGGATTTCCAATCTGATTCCATCAGCTTGTTGACCACCATTCAGCACGTAAAGCACCCGTAAGTATTCTCTAAAAAGTAATAGTAATACTTGACTCGCAAGTTTTTTAGTTCCAATCAGGATTTTAAGCTTAAAGGGCGAAGCCTTTTAATACTAAGTTATTGTTTTTACTTAATAAAGATAATAGGCATTATTTCAAAAGGTAAACTTCACTAAACCTTATAAATCACTGTGTTAAAAACAACTTGCGAGTCAAGTAATAGGTAATAGGTAATAGGTGAGAGAAGTATTTGAGCTTGATGCGATGATATTGCCAAGGATTTTTCTTAACCTCTTGATGAAGATATACCAAAAAACCCATTACCCGAAAAGCCCATTACCCTTCATCCTTCGTTCCATTCTTTCAACTACTTTTGAAGGGTGCTGCTACTTCTATTAATAATTATTGGTAGTGCCTTCTCCAAACTGGCTCCACAAGACTTTTGAAATTGCCACCACTACCCATTGGGGCACTAATTATTGTAACAAAGTTTCGCCCGATGGCGAAGCGTATCGCTGTTAAAGATACTACTCCCATTTGTTGAAAGTCTTGAGTCAAAAGCAAGCCTTGTACCCCAAGTGCTAAAACTGGCGGTGGATATATTAGATTAACTGATGTTATCCATTCAAGTTCCACTTTTCGTCAGGTTTGCTACGGTGGGAATCAGGCAGATTAAAACTTGGCGACGGCAACACACAAAATGTCATTCTAGCAAAGGCGGGAAGGAAGTCTGGACAGGACGCACGCCCACCCTAGGAATGAGTCTCATCAATTGATTTTACCCGCCCATTATTGTGGATTCCCGTTGTAACAAACATTACGAAAAGTGGAATCTGGGTGCGTAATTTGAGTTATAATAACTTAATGGTATTGACTGCATCAAAAGAACCCCAAATTATTTGGGGTGGGAGTACTTACTGGGATTAATGATGTCCTTTCACCTGATATTAATGACAATGACTACCTTGAAAACGGCTCAATCGGTTTACTGGCATGACATTGGAAACAATCAATGCTTACCGCAGCATAAGTGTGACAACTACGACAGAAATGTTCTGAGCCTTTTTTGATACTTGGGTAATTCCCATCTGCGCTTTTAGTCACATGACAATTAATGCACGCCACTAGACTGTATTTTATGGTACGCACCCCGCGATGCATGGTGTCATCACGATGATGTTTGAGAAACTCACCATGATTGCTACGCATAATATCAACAGGTTCAATACATTTCTGCGTTGGTGAAAAGTTTTCTTTGGCTTTGGGCGGGTTGGGTATAAACGTACGCGCGTCGGTCTGTGGTTCATCGGCACTGACTGCTAAGCTCAACATCAGTCCGAGGCAAAGTTTTCCTAACGTGCTGAGTTTTACATGTACTTTCATATCAAATTTGGCATTCCTATAGTTGTTCAGAAACAAAGGCAAACGCTTTACGGTTTGTCAAACCGTAAAGCGTTTTAAAAATTATTAATTATTCTTCCAAGCTATAACTTGAAGTGTATGAATAATTTCACCTGGGCTCATGTTATTTTTTTATTTTTTGGTAAAGTCCGATAAGAAAATCATGAATGAGGGGGTGAAGCCATGACAAAAATGCAGTATAACATAAAAATTATTTTGGCTGGAATCCAAACTTGAGTTTGGCAGGCTCAAACTGTCAACAAATACTATTTCTTGAAGAAATAGTATTTGTAAGAGCCTAAATGTTGAGCTTTTCTTATTGGGTAGCGGAACGATGCTTAAATAACCCCCCCCTTTTTTTTCAAAGAGGGGTAGGGAAATTGACAGAACCCAAATACTAGGCAGGTTTAATCACATTCGGGTTTAGGTACTTTTTTTTGGCGTTTTTATTCACCAAGGCCCATATTAATATAACCGGTCGGACAAACCTCTGCACAAATGTGACAACCGATACAACGGCTATAATCCGTAAAAACATACCGCCCGGTCGTCGATTCTTTCTTTGGTGTGCGTTTTACAGCATCCTGTGGACAATAAAGAACGCAATTGTCGCACTCGAAACACATACCACAACTCATGCAACGCTTGGCTTCGGTTTGGGCTTGTTCCGTACTCAAGCCTTTCATGCGTTCCCCAAAGTGTCCTAACACTTCATCTGCCAAGACGGGTATGTCTTCGCGTAGCTTGCGGGCAGTATAGGGAAAATGACCAAGGAACAATACATCGTGTGGAATAATTTCAAAGGCTGACCGATTTTCATAGTTATGCACGGCATAACCGGCTTCCGATGTGCCACGCAGTTCGCCTTGCTCTTCTTTGATAAATTCTTCTGGCCCAAGGTCAGCCTCATTCAGCTTCGCTAATAAATTAAAGTGATGCACATCAACTTTAGGACGTTTGACCAGATCGGCTTCTTGCAGATACCGGTCAATCGTATCCGCTGCGATAGCACCTTGCCCAATGGCAGTGGTCAACAAATGTGGTCTAACAATATCCCCTGCCACAAAATGGCCGGGACGGCCTTTCACTTGGTAATAAGGATCAGCATCAATAAAACCACGCCCATTGTTCAGTTCTTCTAAGCCTTCCAAATTACCGTACTGTCCAATGGCTGAGACGATTAAGTCGGTTTTAATGACATACGAAGTCCCTTCAATGGGCTTTGGTCTGCCTTTTTTGTCCAGCGTGCATTTAGCCATTTTAAGACCCGTGGCCATTCCTTGACCATTCAAAACCACTTCTACCGGCATCACACTGCCTTGAATATCCACACCTTCGCGCAAAGCATCTTGAACTTCATGTTCCGCTGCGGTCATGTTTTCAATTGGGAACAGTGAAGTCAACGTGACTTCTGCACCTTCGCGGACGGTAAGCGCAGCAACATCATGTGCCACATAGCCGACTTGTGAACCGTCAGAAGCGTTATCATGTCCCATATCCTTGACTTGGTCTTCGGGAACAGAATTATAACCTAAGCGTCGTGCCACTGAAGCAACGTCGATAGATGTGTCACCACCACCAATGACAACTACGCGCTTAGGTACCGAATGCTTTTGCTGTTGGTTAAACTCATCAAGAAAGTCCACCCCAGTCACACAATTAGGGGCATCTGCACCGGGCACTGGCAATGCGCGTCCAGATTTACAACCGATTGCCCACAGGACCGCATCAAATTCTTTTTCTAAGTCAGCAATGTTTATATCTTTGCCTACCCGTGTATTTAAACGCACTTCCACGCCCATATCGGTAATGCGCTTGATTTCACCAGCAAGCATATCACGGGGAGTACGATAGCCGGGGATGCCATACATCATCATGCCACCCAAATCCGCATGATCATCAAAAACGGTGCAACCATGGCCACGACGGCGGAGTTGATAGGCAGCTGATAAACCGGCCGGCCCCCCGCCAATAATAGCGATTTTTTTACCGGTATCTTCACCCGCTGGTGCAAGCTTATAGCCTTTTTCTAAAGCCGTATCGCCAATGAATTGTTCAACGGCATTAATCCCGACAAAATCTTCAACCATATTGCGATTACACCCGGTTTGACACGGGGCTGGACAAACGCGCCCCATGACTGATGGAAAGGGATTCGCATTGGTTGAACGAAGAAAGGCATATTCTTGCCACTCCACACCTTGTGGTGGCTTTTCCATACCACGTACAATCCCTAACCACCCACGTATCTCTTCACCAGAGGGGCAACTCCCTTGGCAAGGTGGGGTACGGTGAACATAAGTGGGGCATTTATGGCTCCAACTGGCTTGAAAAATCTGTTCTTTCCAAGGCTTGGGTTTGTTATCGCCGTCTTTAAATAGGCGGAAGGTGAGTGCTTTTGTTTCTTGGGTGACTTGTTGAGCTGTCGCAGACATTTTTCCTCCTTTATTTCACGCGATGCCCAACTTTTACGAATAAGAACTACGCAAAAGTTGGAGCTTCGCTGTCAACTTTTGCGTAGTTCATTGATTAGGCATCCGATATGTCAGATTGGATTTAAAAAAAGTATATAAAAATCAATCAATTATAAAAAAGTTGATAATCGAGTTTATTTCAGTTATCAATTTATAGCCTTATGTGAAAAGTTCTGGACAAAACTTTGTCTTACGAACCCTATCAATGCAAAGAAAGAAGTAAAATTGGAAGTGTAAGGAATAATATTGGGTCGTCCTGATTAGTGGGTGATGGAATGGTGAGTGATATGATTGATATGATTAAACGCAATGCTCAACTTTATTTGACACCAAAACCGTAATGTTTGTTACAACGGGAATCCAGTCAATAGTGGATTTTGGAGCATTCATTACGCGGTGGAAGAGTTGGTTCACATCAGTGATTAATGTAATAATAGGTATGGTTATCACAAAAATCATTGGAATCATAAAAATCACCGTTCAAACTTTCTTGAGTTCTCATTACCCATATCGTAGAACTACCACAATTCACAATTAAATTTCATAAACCACTTGAATTTGCTCTTGATTACGGCACCCTTCATTTACCCGGTTCAGTGCTGGAGCAACGGATTGCCCATCTCGAACCGAGATTACAATATCTAATGGGCATGTAGGGGCAATCCTTTCTGGTTGCCCACGATATTTTTGAAGGGTGCCTTGATTACTTTGCATTGTCACAAATTGCGTTTTTGTCATTTCGAGCAAAGCTCAAAATCTTTTCAAATTCAATAAGATTTATAGTGAAGCTCGAAATGACAAGAAAAACTCAAGAATAACGGTGGTAAGTCATAACAACTTGATTTAGACTCAAAACGGTTCGTTCGGAAAACTCATTTTCAGGTAAAAGTTTCGCGAAGCGAAACTTTTACCTGAAAGGCTGTCAAAACACAAGAATCCGCGAAATCAGTGAAATCCGCGTTTAAATTTCATCGACACTTAATACAATGGCATCGCTGACTAGTTGGTGAACGCTGATAATCTGATCCATTTCAAAGCCATAATAGGGTAGTACTTTGGCAAACTGGGTCTTGCAAATGGCACAAATCGCCGCCATGTGGGTTACACCATAATTATCAACAACATGTTTCAAGGCTTCCATACGTGGCAACGCCCCTTTCACACGCAATTCCATTAGATCATCCGTCAATAAACCGCCACCGCCACCACAGCAGTATGTTTGGTCATGAATGGTATCGGCCGGCATGTCGTAAAAATGGTTACAACTGGCCTTTATAACTTCGCGGGGAATAATAAATTGTCCACCCGGCATGTCGCCCATACGACTAGCCCGTGCCACATTACAAGAATCGTGGAAAGTCACCCGACGATGATCATTGGCCGATTTGTCCAGTTTCAACGCGCCCTTTTGAATCAAATCATAAGTGAATTCACAAATATGTTGTGGAATAGGATAACGCTGATCCAGAAAATCAAAGGGCCCGACTAAGGTATTTAAAAAGCTATAAGCCACACGCCATGCATGTCCACATTCGCCAAAGATGATACGTTTCACTTTAAGGTTGATTGCCGCTTCGCGGATACGCAAGGCCACACGGCGCATATTTTCATAACTACCAATAAACATGCTAAAATTGGCCGCCTCGGAGGCCGAAGAACTCAGCGTCCAAGAAATGCCGGCTTGATGAAAAACTTTTGCGTACCCTATTAAACCATCAATATGAGGTTCGGCAAAAAAATCCGCAGATGGCGTGATGACCAACACTTCTGCGCCTTCCTCATCCACGGGCAAACGCACATCCACACCGGTCTCATCCTTAATATCTTCTTCCAAACCCTCTAAGGTATCGCGCAATGCCGGTTCGGGTAGCCCTAAATTGTTACCAATTTTATAGACTTTAGCGATAATTTCATTACAGTATTTTTGGCCTTTACCCACGCTGTCCAATATCTCGCGGGCTGCCATTGAAATATCAGCTGTATCTATCCCATAAGGACAAAACACCGAACAGCGGCGGCATTGTGAACATTGATGAAAGTAGTTATACCAATCATCAAGCACCTCTCTAGTCAGGTCTTTGGCCCCCACTAATTTGGGAAACCATTTACCAGCCAAGGTAAAGTAACGGCGATAAACTTGCCGTAATAGATCTTGCCGAGCCACCGGCATGTTTTTGGGATCAAAGGTGCCTATCATATAATGGCACTTGTCAGTACAGGCCCCACATTTCACACAAGCATCCAGATAAACCCTTAGTGAGCGATATTTTTTTAGCAACTCGCCCATTTTCTCAATAGCGACATCATGCCAATTATCTATCAACTCACCCGGAAAGCCCAATGCCTCTTGCATCGGCGGTTTGGCGACAAAAGGGCCATTCCCTTTCATCGCACCGGGTTTAAGAATCGGAATGACCGGATAGGGTCTGAATGCGGGGGTTTCAAAATTTGCTTTAGCTGCCATAGACCCTCCTTAATCCACGACCGGGGGTGGGGATTCAAATTGTTTAATGGCCCATGGGGCAACATGGCGTTTTTCCCGCGCATTATCCACTTGATTGCGACTGGGGCTAAAAAATACGCCCGGCGCATGTAATAACTTACTAAACGGGAAAATAATCATTAGCAAGATGACCGCAGTGAGATGCACCAATAATATGCTATCCGTGGGGATAGGTTGCCAGTCAAAATACATCACGCCCAACATGAAGGCTTTAAAATGGACAATATCTGTGTGTGTGACAAAGCTCACCATTACCCCGCTACCACCAATCACGAGTAATAAGATGAGCATTAAATAATCGGATGGACTGCTAATATAACGAATTCGTTCAACAAACAGTCGTCGTACCAGCAAACCTAGCAAACCAAATAGCATGACAAAACTGCCATATTTGCCAAAAGGTTGTACTAAAACCACCCAGAACCAAACCGGCTCAATGAAATAGCGTAGATGGCGAAGCAGGACTACCCATAAGGCCGCATGAAACAGCATAGCAAACAACCAAATCCATTTGTTTGAGCGAAACAGGCTTTGAAACAATACGACTTCCATCAACACACGCACAACAACGCCCCCAGTTGTCAACGGGGCGGGCATGGTGGGTACTTTCAAAGGCGCGGGCGTTTTTGCGTATTGATAGATTTTGTAAGCTAACCCTAATACTAAAATTAGGGTTGCTGTATAAAATGAGAGTGCGTAAAACGTAGTCCAAAATCCCATTATGTACATCCTCGTTTCCCTTCACCTTAACCCTCTCTGTTCACCAAAATGACAAAACCGGGGGGGAAAAAAGGCAATAATCCCCCTCTCCCGTTGGTTGGGAGAGGGCTGGGGTAAAGGTAGTTTGGGTGTTAGACGCAGCCAGTCGGTTTTGGAAGACCGGCAAAACGACAGGCTTGTTTAGCAGGCCCATAAGGGAACAACTCATATAAATACTTGCTGTTGCCCTTTTCTGGCCCCAATTTCTTGCCAATTGCCTTGGTCAACACCCGTACCGCTGGCGCAATTTGATACTCATCGTAGTATTCACGTAGGAAGGTAATCACTTCCCAATGATTTTCGGTGAGTTCCAGTTCATCTTGACCCGACAATACCTTGGCAACATCTTCATTCCAATCAGCCAGATTGGTCAAATAACCCTCTTCGTCAGTATCAATGGTTTTACCGTTAACTTCAATTGCCATTATCTCTTATCTCCTTTAAAATATAATAAATAGAGTTGTTCCCCTTTAAATTTTTACCCACACACAAAGATAGTTAAAACCGGAAAAATTGGGTGCTTGAATGAAAACCTCTTGTCTTGGTTCAGATCGATGGTCTGAGAAATATTAACTCTTTATAAAGAATAATTTAATTTTGATAAAGAACAAATTTCTTCTAAAAACGAAATGACACCTCGACATATTAGAGGGTTTTCGTCCAAGCACTATTTGAGAACAACTCTAATGAAGTGTGACGATTTTAAAAAACTGTCTTTGGTAAACAGTGTAATCTACGCAAAAGTTTTCCAGAAAAATTTTTGCGTAGATTGTAAAGCAAATGTGCCGTTACAACCAAGCCTGTACCGTTTTGTTTTCCGCAACCAGATCAACAAAGCCGGCATAATCGGTCGATTTAATGCCATCAATGATATTCTCCGTTCGCATGCCTCGCGCTTGGAGATCGGGGACTAAAACATAAATATTGTAGCTTTTCAAAGCCCCTTTGAGAAGCGTTTCAAAGCGTGTTCCAGTCAGTGCGCCATAAATGCCATCTTCAAACAACAAAATGCTGTGACCTTTTTGGGCGAAACGCAAACAATTTTCCAACGAATTCCTATCAAACGGCGATTTATTCAGTTAAACTAAGCCTGTAAAGTTTCCAGTACAGACTCGTCTTCAAAACGGTACGTGAGACTTTCACCTCATACCGCTCCTCTCTACATAGTGTGGTTTTACCAACTTTGCGTTCCAATGCTCGAAGTAAACCGGTTATGAGTATGACCTCAATTATAGTTCGTTCAACTTAGGAGAACAAAATTCCCTTTATCATCGCAATACCCCTTTTTACCAATTAATATTGTTTACTATATACAGTGAATAAGTGGGCATATATCAACCATTACAGTTGACCATTAGCTTTTTACTCAATCCTCTACCATTACTAGCGTATCTCATGTCTAAGACCGTTTTTTATCTGAGCCTTTTCAGGCCCTAACCCTTGTAATGGCTTACCACGTTTCATGTTACTGGCTGTTGTTTGTACTTAGATGATTGCTTTATGCCTATGTGCTTTTATTGATTACTGAGTGATTTTTACTGGTTTTCACTTCCTTTACACATGTATAGGTTTTACCGATATATATCCTATTTTACTGTTAAGACATTTTATTCCGCAACTTCACTTGTCAGTTCATCATATACAATTAGCAGACGGGTAAACCTCTATATCTAGGTCACTAACCGCCATTATTCCCTGCTTAATCCAAATACTAGGCATA
>QNER01000033.1 GCA_003646175.1 Candidatus Parabeggiatoa sp. nov. 1 | reverse complement strand
GTTTTATATTGACGATTTTTATTATTGTCATTTTCATTGGCTTGCCCCACGTTATAGGGTGGATTGCCAATAATCACAAAAAAATCCGTCGTTTGCTGTTTTTTTACCCGCTCAGTATTTTCGGGCGCAAACATGTCTACCTGTTTATTTTCGGCTAATTCAAATGTATCCGCTAAACAAATCCCGTCAAATGGTTGATATTTGCCCATGAGTTCTAAGTATTCATGCTCAATGTTCATGCCGGCAATGTAATACGGCAACAACATGATTTCATTGCAATGCAGTTCATTTTGGTATTTGTCGTTTAAATCTATCCGACTTTGCTGCGCTATCTCGCGCATGATTCGCACGATAAAGTTGCCGGTGCCAACAAACGGATCAAGAATATGCACTCCTTTGCTGGTTAATGATTTACCAAATTCGGTTTGTAAAATCTCAGCAACCGATTTCACCATAAAATCTACAATCGGCTGCGGCGTATAAACAATTCCATGGGTATCAGCGACTTTGACGGAAAAGCCTTGAAAAAATCGTTCATAAATGGTATTTAAAAAGTGTTGTTTATAGCTGTGTTCATCAATGGTAGCTGCAACATCTTCTAAGGCTTTGTAAAAATATTTCAGTTCTGCAAAAAACGCATCGCGGTTAAAAGCTTGTGCGGTGAGCTTGTCAATCACCGTTTCAATTTCACGGGCAATAATATTGCGTTTGGCAAAATCGGGATGATTGAAAAGGCGGCGAAAAATACGTTCTGTCAACAGATGTTGAATCAGCATTTCAAAAATCGCCGCGTCTGCCAGATTTGGGTTAATGGCTTTTTGGCATTGCTCTGCGAAACGGTTAAAAGCGGCCGCAAATTTCTTATCCTCAAGACGAGCTGCTTGAATTAAGGTTAATAGTTTTTGGGCTAAATCTGGTACACGGCCTTTAAATTCTTCGGCTGCTAAATCCCAGCGTTCATATTCTGGGCGTTTGAAATTAAAAAACGTGTGTAAAACCTGGACAAGGTTAGCCGGCTCGGTTAAAGACAAGTCTAAAACTTCGCGCCCATTTTGGATTAAAATGGTACGTTCAGGGGCTTGAAAGAGGATATTGTGTTGAGGGTAATCGTCTTGGTAAAGTTTTTTATGAACTTCAAAAGGCAAATCATCTTGAGAATCTTTGGCTTCCCAATAGCCACGCACCAGGTTAGAACTATCAAACAACACGCCATCTATGCGAATCCGTTTATTATGGCTACGTTTTAACGTTTGTTCTTGTGTTAATACCCATTGGCATTGTTTGGCGCACGATTCCAGTAAGTGTTGAAAAGCGATTTTAACCGTGCCTTCATGGGTTTGCGCTAAGCGTTTGAAATCGCTTAATTCTTGGTAATAGGTGCGGATAGATTGGTGTTTGGAGGTGAGTGTTAGCATGGTGATTTTTTACAAAAAAGTGATACTATAGTTTTTCAGAAAAATAACTTCACGTAACGGATGCTATCCCTTCTTAGGGATAGTATCCGTTAACTTAAACCAAGCGATAGCATCACGACTTGAACACTTTTTTCAAAGTACCAAAAAGTGATACTATCGCAAAACCAAGCGATAGCATCACGATTTGAACTTTTCAAAGTACCAAAAAGTGAGACTATCGCAAAACCAAGCGATAGCATCACGACTTGAACACTTTTTTCAAACCTTTGAGGTTTAGGCTAGGCTGTTGATTTTAAGCTTATTTAGGGTTTAAACGTGTTGCCTATTTTCATGGTGAAAAATGGTGGGCAAGCGGGCGTTAAGATTTGGGACAATGTTTGAGAGAGTGCAGCCCGCTTACCCACCCTACGAAACTTTTCAAAGTACCAAAAAGTGATACTATCGCAAAACCAAGCGATAGCATCATGACTTGAACTTTTCAAAGTACCAAAAAGTGATACTATCGCAAAACCAAGCGATAGCATCACGATTTGAACACTTTTACAAAAAAGTGATACTATCGCAAAACCAAGCGATAGCATCACATAGTAAATTGCGCCAAAATATTATTCATTGTCTTCTTACCTAATCCACTGACACGTTCTACCATGTTTTCAATAGAATGAAACGGTTGTTTATCCCTTTCGTTTATGAGGTTGTCCCTCACCTTTTTATTCACACGCATTCGCTCTAACTTGCGAATCAAGTCCGAAGAAGATAATGTGTTCACCGCGTCTAAGAACTTCTGTTTTGCCCCTGCCGGCGGTGGTGTCAGGATGACTGGTTTTTTAGGCCGAACCGGCTGTTCTGGAAACTTGGGTATTTCAGGCGGCGGTAAGTTTTTCATCTGTTCACTGAGCAAATGAATTTGTGTACTCACCTTTTGTTCAAGTTGAACACTGATATTATTGAGTTGTTCCCCAATAAAATGTTTCAATGTGTCTAGGGTTTCATGCAATTCATTGTCTTTGGCTTCAACCAGTTTACCCACGGTTTTCTCTAATGCTATTATCCGTTCTACAGCCACAAAACGTTCATCCGATACAACACTCTCGCTCGGACTTATTGGTGAGGCTTTGACATCGGGCTGTGGTATTGGCGACACCTCCGGTGTATTTATCGGAGAGGTTATGACATCGGGTGGTGGTATTGGCGACACCTCCGGTGCTGTTGGTAAAACCGATTGTCGTTGCCTAAACACCTGGATCTGTTGTTCATACGCCGGTTTTTCTTCTTCAGATTCAACAACGTAGGCGTTGATTGTTTCACCTTTTAGTGGATCGATTTCTTCTGCTCTCAGTGCCGCATAATATTCAAAATATCCGTCAAGCACAGTATAAGAATCTACCCCCGTTTCCAATAAAATAGGTGGCGTGATTGTGCCTTGCATTTTTAAAATCAGTTGGGCTGCGTCATCCAAGTCAGTCTCGGAAAACTCGGTACGAGGTAAGGAAGAATGAATATCTTCAACCATCACAATAGCATGTGATATTCTTTTCATTAATACACCCCTATTTTCTGCAAAATTTCTTGAGCCAATTGTTGAAACTCCGCCACCGATTTGGCACTTGATTTAAAATCAAGTATTGATCTGGGATCTGCCACTTCCATCTCGCCTACTTGTAAGTTTTGTTCAACACACTTTGCCAAATCATCTCTCTCAAAAATAATGGTTTCCATGACTTCAAATTGATAGCGTTGTGGAATTAACGCCATACGTTTTTGCAAAGTGCCAGCGACAAATTTGGCATTTGTCGAGACTTTGGTAGGCAAAACGCCCAATACTTGAATAGGAGGACGATTAAGCATTTCTCTGAATTCATTGTTTTCATCAATGAATTCTCTGACATTATCTAAACCTTCGTTGGCAAAAGGTTTGAGATCAGAAGGAATAATCAAATAATCTGCGGTTATCAATGCAAGTCCTGCGTATAGATTTAACGACGGAGGTGTATCGATAAGGACAATATCATATTTATCTTTAACAGCCTCCAATTTCTTAATCAGTTGCCCTTGAACATATTTCAGTTCATTAAGTTCATTCTCTTGTTTCATTAAGAGAATATGGGAAGGTATCACATCAATCTCGTGGCTACTAAAACGGGAAGTTCGCGCCACTTCGGAAATAGAAAAAGACTTCCGTGACTTCAACAGATGATAAACATAACTATCTTTCAAGTTATCTTTTTCCTCATCTCCGAAGTTGACTAAGCCGGTAGCAAAAGTGGTATTGGCTTGGCTATCCAAGTCAATCACCAATACTTTTTTACCGGCCTTACTGAAAGTGGCTGCGAGATTAACCACTGTCGTTGTTTTGCCTACGCCGCCTTTATTGTGATAAACGGCAATTGTTTTCATATTAACGCTCCCTTTGGTGGGTTTGAGTTTCTGATGATTTCGATTAACCAGCGTATCTTTGCCTATCAAAGCATTGATTTCATTAATTTTATTTTCAACGCCATAACCAAAGCAGTGAAAAATCAATTGAATCTTATTGTCGATGTTTTGGTAAATTCTAATTTCTTTGCCATTGGTTAGCAACCCATAAGTTATTTGTAAATCTATCATATAGTGTTCTAACTGTTCAATATGCTCATTCAACTGTTTATCAGGGTGTTTAGCTTCAAAAACCACACCTGTTGTATAATCAATTCCTTGGCTGGCATCTGCTAGAAAGTCTAACCGAAACCGGTTAAATTTAATTTCTTGTTGCCATGAATTGATAGAGTAACCCAATGCTGGCAAAAGATAAGTCACAATCAATTTACTTTCAACTTCCCTTTCATTATGACAAAATTCTGGGTTAAAAGGTGTAGATTTTTTGGGTGTAGCCATAATCAGTTATCAGTTCTATTTTACGGATACTATCCCTTAGAGGGATAGCATCCGTTTTACCACCAAACATCAGTTATATTAATTCTTGCTGTTTTTCCTGTTCTAAAGCTTCTTTTAACAGTGTTATTTCTTTGAGTAATTCGTTTTTCATCACAATTGCAGCGGGTTCTAGATCGCTAGCACGCCCTAGCACTTCCAATCGTTTACAAAGGGCAACCATGCTGACAGCCCCCAAATTAGAGCAACTCCCTTTAAACTTATGCGCTGCCAAAAAAAGGGCTTCACCGTCGCCAGCGGTGAGGGCTTGTTGCAAATCTGTTTGGTAATTAGGCAACTCATTAATAAACAAATCTATTAACCAATTGATGCCATCACGATCTTTCATTTCAAGACGCTTAGAGATAAACGTGGTGGCGGAAAGTACGTTGTTTTCGGACATGTACTTGTTATCCTCTGTTTCGGGTAAGTGGTTGGTTTCCTCAACAGGAATAGACGTTTGATGGTACTCAAGCCAAGCAAATTTTTCGCCAATCCTTATTGAACAAGGGGAACAGCACTAGTGACTGAAAATGACAGTGGTTCACGCCCGGAAATTATTTTCATTTGCACCTGATAAGTCGTCACTGAACCATCAAATCCAGTAGGCACTTCAACTGCGGGTAGATGTAAGTTGCCATCACTCAACGAGAAAAGAGCGTTTGTAGAGGAGCCACAGGACGAACCAGGGGTTGTTGGACAATTAGCCATATCAATACCACAAGAAGCCGGGTTTGTCTGACATTGTGCTTTAGTTTCTTGGATAGCATTATTGATGTCGGGATTAATACTGATTCCACAGGAAGGGGGATCATTGCGACATTGTTGTCGGCCTTCTTCAATGCAAGCCGTTGTATCAAGATTGGCTTCTATATCACAAGAGGCCGGATCATTCTGGCATTGTTGTCGGCCTGCTTCGGTGTAAGCGGCCGTGTCTATTTGACAGGAGGCTGGATCATTCAAGCATTGTTGTTGACCCTCTTTGATGTATGCATCTGTGTCTATTTCACAGGCACTAGGATCTTTCTGACATTGTGCCATCGTCTCGTTTTTAATGTCTTCGTCAGAGACACCATTAGGGAGATAACGACTGATGCCACATGCACTGGGATTGTTTCTACAGAAAGCCATACCAACCTCGGTTCCCGCATAATACCCATTAACATATTGGGGGTCAGTGCTAGATGGTGGGGGAAATTCTTGTGCATAACCAAGTGGATTGAAAGTAATCCACACAGTTAAAATCAATAGAGTTGGGTAAATTTTCTTCATAATCAATTACCTCAGTTTTTTTGCGTGGGGAATTGGGAATTGGGAATAATTGAACAGAGTTGTCAAGATCAATTATTTATTTCCCAAACAAACTGATACTATCCTTTCAATAATTTGACAATATCACATTTCAATAGCCATGCCGTTTTTCGTACAAGGTTCGCTTGAAACGAATTCCCATCTTCGGCCGTTTTTTCGTACAAGGTTCGCCTGAAACAAATGATAATATGAGATGGTCAAAATAAATATAGCTTTTTCAGAAAAATAATTTCACAAGCCATAACGGATAGCATCCCTTGAAGGGATACTATCCGTAAAACTATTTATCTGAAATTAAAATACCCATTAACCATTAACTCATTAACCATTAACCATTAACCATTGCCCATTATCTCTTATTATGTGAATGCGCTGTTGATTTTTGACACAAAAAGATCAATTTGTCGGCAATTTCAGGCAAGGGTAGTACATAGTCTATTCCACCTCGTTTAATCGCTTCGCCGGGCATACCCCACACGACACTGGTACGTTCATCTTGTGCCACTGTTACTGCCCCCGCTTCATGCATTTCTTTAAGGCCACGAGCACCATCATCTCCCATTCCGGTGAGAATCACACCAATCGCATTGGGTCCCACGTTTTGTGCAATGGAACGAAATAACACATCAACTGATGGACGGTGACGATTCACCGGGTTACCTTTATTCAAACGACAGATGTAACGTGAACCTGAGCGTTCCACTAACAAATGATAATCGCCGGGTGCTATATAAACATGACCTGGTAATATCGCTTTATCATCTTCCGCTTCATACACCGTCATGGCCGACAGTTGATTCATCCGTACCGCAAAAGAATAACTGAATGTTGCCGGAATATGTTGGCTAATCACAATGCCCGGTGCATTAGGTGGCATTTGCATCAGCAGGACTTTGATAGCTTCAGTCCCCCCGGTGGAGGCACCAATGGCAATGATTTTTTCAGTGGTTTTAAAATGACGATGGCGGGCTTGATCGTGGCCTATAATGACATCGGCTGAATACTTAGGCGCGACTTTAAAGGTCGTTTCTGGTAAAAACTTGCCAGGGTGTACATTGGCACCTGCCGCTGTCCTAATTTTGCTGATAATTTCTTCGGAGTAAGATTCAAAGGTTTGGGCAATATCAATTTGTGGTTTAGAGATAAAATCCACTGCGCCTAATTCCAACGCTTGGAGGGTGATATCGGCCCCTTTTTGAGTGAGGGCCGACACCATCACAACCGGCATAGGCCGTAAGCGCATTAAATTACTTAAAAAAGCCAAACCATCCATGCGTGGCATTTCTACGTCTAGAGTCAAGACATCCGGATTTAAACGTTTGATTTTGTTTCTGGCAATATACGGATCGGCAGCCGTGCCAACAACTTCAAGGCCATGCGCTGAGTTGATTATTTTTGTCAACATCTGCCGAATTAAAGCAGAGTCATCAATAATTAATACCTTTGTTTTTGACACGCCCATCTCCATTAGAATAGTTCAACATCACCTGCAATCGGTTGATTTTCCAGATTACGTCGATATGCATTTTCACGTTGAAGAATCATTTGTTCTATTGCCCGCAATTTTTTAACCCGCACCCGCCCATTGGCGGGAAAAAACAGGATTTTGCGCGGATAAATGTCACCCAGGTCTTCCGCCAGTAGGGTCAAACCTTCGGCTTGTACATATTTTTTTACAAAATCAATATTTTTTTGTCCTATATTTGCCATATTCCTCATAATACGTCCTCCACCAAACAGCTTAACTTCAAGATTTTGTCGTTGGCCACCATGTTTTAAAATGTCATTAATCAGATGTTCCATCGCAAAACTGCCATAGCGATTTGCCGCACTGACACTGGTGTGTTCCCACCTATCTATTGAGACATGGGGTAACATAAAATGATTCATTCCGCCTATGCCGCTGATGCTGTCGCGAATACAGGCAGCCACACAGGAACCAACGACTGTCATTAAAATTTCATCATGGCGGGTGACATAGTATTCGCCGGGTAAAATTTTCGCGATACAATGATTATTGCGATGATCCCAATAACGTTTAATGTGCCTATAACCCGGCAAAGCACGCGGCAGCAAAGGCGGTACCATAAAGCTTTTATTCATTTATACATATACATATCATTATTAAATTGATAAATTATTAAATTGATAATTACTCATTAATAAATTACCAATTAACAATTACATTGACCACCGTGATAAATTGAGCTGTTTTGAACTGGAGAGCATAAAATAACTCTTTGAATAGCCATGAAAAATTCAATTATACTCTGGGGAACAAAGGGGAATGAACTGACTTCTGTGAGTATACATCAAGTTTTTACATACACTGTCTGTTGCAACAAACGAAAGCGGGTGCTAAGTTGAAACAGGTTTTCAGAATGGCCTATCAACAAATAGGCATTATTGTCAAGAAGATTGGCAAATCGTTCAAATAAAATTTTTTGAGTGGATTTGTCAAAATAAATCACTACATTGCGGCAAAAGATAATGTCAAATGGACCACGCATAGGCCACATACCTATCAAATTCAAATGTTTAAACGTAATTAACTGTTGTAATTCAGGTATGATTTGCACTCGTCCTTCTGCGCTACCCGATCCTTTTTTAAACCAGCGATGCAAGCGTCCCGGTGGCACACCTTCTATTCTGCCTTCCTCGTACACGCCAAGTTTCGCTTTGGTAAGCACTTGGGAATCTAAGTCGGTAGCGAGAATTTTGACATCCCAGTCGGCTGGTATCACTTCTTTGACGATCATTGCTATTGAGTAAGCTTCTTCGCCACTGGCACAGCCGGCTGACCAAATACGAATGCGCCGTGTGGTTGGTTTTTTCTCAAGCAGTTGCGGCAATAGCACTTGTTCTAACAACTCGAAATGATGTGGCTCACGAAAAAAAGCGGTGAGATTGGTAGTCACGGCATTGATAAAATGTACCAATTCTTCCCCGCCATTTATTTTTAATAGCTTATAATAACGAGAAAAACTCGTCAAATTCAGGGCCCGCAAGCGACGTGACAAACGGCTATAAAGCATTTCTTGTTTGTGATCAGATAGGCGGATGCCGGTGTGTTCATTCACCAGTTTACGCAATAAGTCAAAATCGTTTTTAGTAAAATGAAACTCTCGCTCGTTCATCAACCTTTTCCTACGCTAAAGTCCAGTTTTCAGGCCGGGAAACAAGGGTTTCGGTTTAAGGGCAATTACTATACACACAAATGGCACTTCGTTGTGCAAGGAACACAGAGGAAAAACCGTTTTAATTATTTTCAAATAGTTATTGGGTTTTTGATGTTTCTCAAAAATTTGTTCCTGTGTTGAGTATAATTATAAATGACTAACTCACAATAACCAACGATAGTTTTTCATTTTTACGAAGTTACGCTTTTAGGCAGCGTTGTATTCGCTTTGGGTGTCGATTCCAATTTATCTTAAATGTCTATAGTTGACGGTTAGCCAACTCAGCAAACCCTTCCTGTTTCCTGTCTCATCCATCCATAAGTCCCTTCTTGAACAATACGTCCCCTATCAAAAACAACAAAGTTCTTGAGTTCCAATCAGGAGGACAAAGCTTTGATGTCCAAACGGATGCTATTCTTTGAAGGGACAGTATTCGTCAAATCACTATGTTTAAATCAGTCTAATCTCTAATGTTTTATTATAGTCATCCAGAAAAGTTTTGTCGGTCCTAAATGGTAATGAGTCTTAATATCTATCAGTTGGTAAAAAAAGCTATTTTTCAACACAGAGAACACAGAGTACCACAGAGTACCACAGAGTATAAATATAGGATTTTTTATATAGGAACGTGCATAATACAACTAGGGCAACCATAAAGGATTGCCCCTACCTTACAAGATGTGTTGTAGGGGTAATCCCTTGTGGTTACCCTAAAATTGACTAAGTTATTTTATGCACGTTCCATATTAAACACGGTGTAACGTTGTGTGTTTTAGGCTATCGAATTTGAAAACTGATAGGTGGTAAGGGTAATGAGTAATGGGTAATGGGTAATGAGCTTGACGGATAAAATTCGCCAATAGAAAATAGCGAATAGCTTGAAGTCTAATGGGTAAGGAACTTCCAAAAAAATAATGTACCCAGTGATACTCTCGCTTGCTATGATAGTATTATTCTAATGTAGGTATTATTATATTGGGTAATCCCTAATATGAAAATGAGAAAATGTAAGATTTCATTAAGTTATAAGTGAAGTGCTGAATCTGTTGTGGTTTAAATAAAAAATTTATTTTATTATAGCATAAGATATTTTTGGTTTATTTACCATTCGCTATTCGCTATTCGGCATTACCGATTAAAATAAGTATTGGGGTAAAAATCTATGTACAGGACAAAAATGATAACATATTGATTTTAAATTGTATTTGGTGATGCTATCGCTTTTTTTGCGATAGTATCACTTTTGCGAAAGAGGCAATAACCGCCAGTGCTATGGTTTTAGGAACGTGCATAATACAACTAGGGCAACCATAAAGGATTTTTCCCTGTCTTCAGTAAGGTTTAGTAGGGGTAATCCGTTGCTCCAACCTTACGTTTCCTAAGTTATTTTAGGCACGTTCCTTATGAGACTCAAAACCAAAAAGCGATAGCATCACGGCTTTTTCACGAGGGTTTGAGTGAGACTCAAAACCAAAAGCGTGAGCTAAACGGCTTGAACACTTTTTTGTCCTGTACATAGGGTAAAAAATCTTATGACTCACGTTTTGGGTTCATATTTTTAAATAACTACTTACAAAATAACCCAAGTTGCTACCTATAAGTAATTGATTTATTTTATGATTCAAAGTTTGATACCCATTCAAAACTTCACTGAGGTAACGGGTTGATTTACAATGAATCGTCGAGTTATAGGTGGCAACTTAGGTTATTTAAGTTATAGGTAGCATTTTTGAAATCTATCAACCAGGTAGTTACACTGGCTATATTAATTTCGCACCTTCGGTGCTTTAAAACTTAGCACCGAAGGTGCGTATTATTAAACAGAGGGGCGCCTTTGGCTGTTCTTGCGCAACCAAAATGTTTATCGTGCGTGTCATTAGTGTAACTCCATCTTAATAGAGGGGATGCAAGAGGTGTGTTGGAGAATTTTCTGCTCACAACGGATTTGGGGAAACCCCGTGTTCATGGCTTTGAAGCAATAATAAGTGCCTCAATCAGCTGCGTGGGCTGTTATTTTAAGTGGATAGCCATTTTTATTTATTTATATTAAAAAACAATCTGTTATTTAATAAACCCATTACCCAATCTTTGCCCCAGTTGGAGCGATGCTGTCTTTTGTGTCAAAGAACCCATTACTTCCCCAAAATCCGTTACAATCAGAATTTTTTCTTGATCCAAATCTGTCTGAGCGATCTTATGATGCAAACCATATCAAGCCAAGCGAAATTCTTGCCATTCTAGTAAATCGCTCCGATTTCTGGGGTTTCAAAGTGGGGTGAAAATTTCTTCGCCGTATCACCTCAAATTTAATACCCCAGTTTCAAAGCCAAGCAAGAGATGAAACAGTTTGATCACAGCACTGAATTCCTGAATATCCATTTTTTCGCCTTTTCCCAAAATTTCGCACTGTACGGTTAACTGGCTTTAATAATACGCTACGCACCTTCGGTGCTAAGTTTTAAAGCACCGAAGGTGCGAAATTAATATAGCCAGTGTAACTACCTGGAACTATCGTGCGTGCCATTAGCTTCTAAACCAACGACTTACCTAAAATTATTCGTAACTACTCAGCACCGAAGTGTGCGAATTGTTATAGCCTGGGGCTTTGCGGCAGGTGCAGGTGTTTATGATGTGAGAGCCCTTTCTGGGCGCATTAAAATATTCTGGTGAAAAGGGCGCTGCCCTGGGCTTTAATAAAGCGCCCTTTCAGGGCTGAGTAGTTACAATTATTCTTTTATTCGATGATTCAATTTTTGTAAACCGTTTATTTAAAAAGCAAATATTCTTTTTGTGCCTAAAAACTAATTTTATTAAAAATCAATGAGTTGCATTTGTAAACACTCAAATTTGATTGCCGTAAAGCCAAATAACATCACAAACTTATTAAAAAAGCCCCAAGCCTGTGAAGCTTTGAGGCTTTGGTGGGTAACTAAAGATTTCAAGAGTATGGAAAGCAGATGAGTACCCACATCCACTTTTGCCAAACTAAAGTTTGGACTCCTAAACAACTAAACCATAAATATTTGCCGAAATGCTCGAAATAGCAACATTGTTGAAGGCTGGCATTAATGTTAAGATAAAAAATAACGGGAGATGCAGCTTATTTCTCACAACTCATAGCATCTATTTTTCAGGATACTGATGAATCTGAAACGCCAGGATGAATGATGAATGGTGAATGATGAATGGTGAATGATGAATGGTGAATGATGAATGGTGAATGATGAATGATGAATGGTGAATGATGAATGGTGAATGATGAACGGATAATTAGATTTCGTGAATGATCATTGCCGTTAAAGTTAAGGTTGTCAAAAAAAATCCATCCTAAACCTTTTATTTTAATTAAAAATCAGTCATTTACAATAATTCCGAACACCTATGGGATAGCATCCGTAAAATAAATAAATGTACAGGGCTACCTTAAACATTGGTATGTCCAAAGATTTGATAGGCCTGCCATCGTGATGAAATGAATTGAGAATGTAGTACGAAATGCCCGTTTTTATAAAATCAAGCGAAAGGATGAACTATGGTGAAAAATATATGGAAGCCATTAACTTTGTTAGTTAGCCTTTCTTGTGTGAGTTGTGGAACGACACAGGAAATCGAGTTTGAAAAGGAGAAACTGGAGTTTGAAAAGGAGAAACTGGAGTTTGAAAAGGAGAAACTGGCGTTAAAACAACAGAAGCAAAAATATGAAAACAGACAACTAGAAATGACGCAAGAACGGAAAGAGGACGAGGGGATGTGCGGCACTTTATATAACATTTTGGAAGGATGTTACAAACAAGGAAAAGGGCAGACAGTTGAAATCTGCGCTGATTTGACGCTGGGACTCGCAGAAAAACTGGCCCCTGATTTTAGAAATAATCCTGAAACGCTTGCTTCTTTTAGTTTGATGTGCGGTAAGGCCTGTGCTTACGCAAGTCAGGGTGAAGTGTTTCCGTCCTTTTCAACATTTCAAAGAGGTGTTTGTCCTTAAGCGTCGGGATAATCAAAAAACCAACGCCAGAACCCATAAAGTGTTAAAGAAATCCTATTAACTGTCCATCCAGAAATGCCAATTTCTAACGGGATTAATGAAGAGTAAAGCTCACGAAATATTTTTTATCAATATGTTATATCCAAGAAATCAGGGAAATTATTGCACTTCGAGATCAAGCGTACCAGCTTGAAAGGGCGATGGCGTTATTAGATGCAGAGGCAAAGCATTCCCTAGATTTTACCTTATGCAAAACCTTCAAGGTTTCCAAAACCTTGAAGGTTTCTAATTGAAATTCTCTTATCTGAAAAACTATAAGTCAGCAAGTAAAAATAAATGCCAGAAACGTGAGTTCGGCTTTAAATATCAAGTCGTTACAAAAATAACTCAATATATCAATATGTTGTAAAGAGACTCTATGTTATCAATGAGTTAAAAAAACACTGAATGATATTGCCTTTGCATTCTGATAAATATTATGTTGAAAGAACATTATTGTAATGATATTTTTATGGCTTTATATGTTAAAAGTATTTATAAATCAATTGAAGACATATAAATAGATGATTTATCTCATCAATTTTGTAAGTTATTGAAAATTAAAGTCGAACTCACGTTATAATGTCAGTCATGCTTGAAGAGTAATAAATTGGATGTTATTTTTATTTAATGCTTCTCAACCCCAAAGGGGTTGAATGTGAATAGCCCCAGGTGTCAACCTGGGGTTTTGCAAGAAGCTCAAAGTAAGTGTTTGTTGGAAAATCTATGGTGTGCAAATACCATAAATTTTATAACTTATGGTTTTCTCATATTAGCAAAATTCATTTATTTAATTTGCGACTTTATGTCGGTTAAATTAATAAGTGACATTAGACTTTGAAGTTTTGATTGTTAAATTGATTGGAAAGTCGTTGACAAAATGATGACGGTATGACAGAGTATGACTTTTTTTCACACGAGAAACTTGCAAAACGCCAAAAATGGGTAGTCTTGTATAAGTAGTGATGGTGTTCAAACAGATACTATCCTTGATACATGATAGCATCGGTAAAATCACTGCTATGTATGGGGCTATCCAAAAATGAACTTTGAGAATTGGGAATTGGGAACTACGCAAAAGTAGGGCAAAACCTTCAAGGTTTCCGAAACCTTGAAGGTTTCTAACTGAACAACTGGGGCAAAGATTGGGAATTGGGAATTGGAATCTAAAAATATTATTGTATTGAAAAACAATAAGTTATTGATTACCATTCCCCATTTTCCATGAACCATTTACCATGAACCATTTAAAATGAGTTTTGCAAGAGGCTCACACTTATATTTTATTAACCACAATTTGGAGAACTAATGAAGCTATTGAATTGGCGTAAAATGATTATTCTGTCCGCGGGATTGGCCTTTACAGCCAATACTTGGGCGGTGGACAATATTCCAGACAAGCCGGCCGACTACCAGAAACTGGAGACGGCAAATCTGGCCCAACTGACAACCCTTCACAAAAAGATGGGATTTGTTTTAAGCCATAATTATTATGACTTTCCTGAAATTGCTTCTTTGGTAGAAAAGGCTATTAACGAGTTTAATGTTGCCAAAAAGGCCGAAAATCAAGCAAAAGCGGCCGCTGAAAAAGGGGAGTGGCAAAAGGCGATTTCGGCAGCATTGACATCGCAAAATGCTCTGGATAAAGCGGCTTCTATTGGAAAACCAGCCAAAACTGCCCTTGCTGAGCAGGGGGCTAAACAGGTGATTGATGGCGTTGTGAGCGACACGCCTGATGATGAAATGGTTGCTGAAGGGGCAAAGCTTTACACGAACAAAGGCTGCATTGCTTGCCACGGCAAGGATGGCAAAGTGCCAGTTATGCAAAACTATCCCAAATTGGCTGGACAAAACCTTGACTACACCGTCGCTCAGATGTCCGACATCAAAAGCGGGGCGCGTCACAATGGGCAGAGTGTGGTTATGAAAGGCATCATGCACACGGTTAGTGATGAAGAGATGTCAACCATTTCTGACTGGTTGGCATCTTTGGATATGGGTATAAAGAGTGAAGCTTCAATGGATAGTGAAGGCGCAAAGCTCTATCAGAGTAAAATGTGTAATACCTGTCACGGCCAAGATGCCAAAACTCCTCTGCCAAACTATCCCAAGATAGCGGGGCAAAACCAAGCGTATGCTGTTGCTCAGATGACCGACATCAAGAGCGGTGCGCGTGATAATGGTATGACGGGAGCCATGAAAGGGATTATGACCATGGTGAATGAGGAAGAAATTGAAGCCATTGCCCAGTGGTTAGCTTCTTTGAGTGAGCCTGCCAAAGAGGTGGATGTAACTGTCACCACCGAGCCTTCGAGTGTTGAGGAAGACGCGGCCGTCACCACTGAGCCAGAAAGCATTTCGGCAGCATTGACATCGCAAAATGCTCTGGATAAAGCAGCCAAAACGGCCCTTGCTGAGCAGGATGCTAAACAGGTGATTGAAGGCGTTGTGAGCGACACGCATGATGAAGAAATGGTTGCGGATGGCGCAACGCTTTATTCAAACAAAGGCTGCATTGCTTGCCATGGTCCAGATGGCAAAATGCCTCTGAAACCCAACTATCCCAAGCTCGCGGGACAAGACTCTGCGTATGCCACCGCTCAGATGAAAGATATCAAGAGTGAGCAGCGTGACAATGGTGAAAGTGTGGCCATGAAAGGCATGATGCACCTTGTGAGTGACCAATACATGGAGGTGATTGCTGGATGGCTGGCATCTTTGGACATGGGTATAAAGAGTGAAGCCTCAATGGATAGTGAAGGCGCAAAGCTCTATCAGAGTAAAATGTGTAGTACCTGTCACGGCCAAGATGCCCAAACCCCTCTGCCAAACTATCCCAAGATAGCGGGGCAAACCCAAGCGTATCTCATCACTCAGATGACCGACATCAAGAGCGGTGTGCGTGATAATGGTATGACGGGAGCCATGAAAGGGTTTATGACCATGGTGAATGAGGAAGAAATTGAAGCCATTGCCCAGTGGTTAGCTTCTTTGAGTGAGCCTGCCAAAGAGGTGGATACTTCAAAAGAGGTAACTGTCACCACCGAGCCAGACTTGAAACCCGAACCTGTGATAAGCGAGACTCAAGGCGAAGAAATGGCCGAGATCGCCGAAGGGGCACAGATCTACACGAACAAAGGTTGTATTACTTGTCACGGCAAGGATGGCAAAGCACCTATTTTGCCAAATTATCCAAAATTGGCTGGACAAAACCTTGACTATACCGTCGCTCAGATGTCCGACATCAAAAGCGGTGCGCGTCACAATGGGCTGAGTGTGGTTATGAAAGGCATCATGCACACGGTTAGTGACGATGAAATGTCAAGCATTGCTGACTGGTTGGCTTCTTTGCCTAGCGAAGGCGGTATGGCGAGTGATGCTACGTTGGTGGCCAAAGGAGCTGAACTCTACAAAAGTAAAATATGTCATACTTGTCACGGCGCAGATGCCCAAACACCGATTGCGCCAAGTTATCCCAAGCTTTCGGGGCAGAACCCTGCGTATGCCGTTGCTCAGATGACCGACATCAAGAGCGGTGCGCGTGAGAATGTTCAGACAGCAGGCATGAAAGGGATTATGGGCATGGTGAATGAGGATGATATGAAAGCCATTGCTCAATGGTTAGCTTCCACTCCTTGAGTGGCAACGCTAAGCGAGTCTCTCAGTTTTGAACCTATTTTATACCTATAGTATGTTAGAGTCGGCCAGATTTTGGGCTCCTAAATTTGGCCGACTCCTATTTTATGGAAAACGACAAAAACACTGTAGGGACAAGTTTTATTAATCATCTTGGTATACACACAGAGGGCACTTCGTTCCCCAGAGTTACACCGAGTTAAATTTAAGTTTAAGTTTTTACTTCAATAGAAAAATCAAAAAAGCTCAATTAATTTAATTTATGACGGCGGTAAGTATGGTTATTGCTATCAAAACGTTAGCTCGCCGGTTACAAACCTCCTTTCGGTGCATTCCAATTTTCACGGACAGACAGTTAAGTACAACGGATACGCGAAATAAACGGATAAAAAATCGATGGATAAAAACCAAGTTCACCCTGAGGTTTTTTGATTCATCGAGCTTCGACAGGCTCAGCTACCGAATATCGATATTGAACTTAGAAAAGTTGTAGCTATTTATCTATCAGTGCGAAGTTGTATGACGATAATAAATGGAGGATAGGCTAATGGCACGCACGATAGAAATTTTGGTTGTGTAAGTGAGCCAGGTAGTTACACTGGCTATATTAATTTTGCACCTTGGGTGCTTTAAAACCAGCACCGAAGGTGCGTATTATTAAAGCCATGGGCAACGCCCTTGGAACTTAATAGACTTGTCCGTAAATAAATTTTAGCCCAATAAAAACAATTAGTTAGGCACACAAAAGCCGTGCGCGCCATTAGAGGATAGCCTTATCCGTTTATTTCGCGTATCCGTTGTACTAATATATGATTGATAAATGGCCTGTTTTTGAGAATACGCCCTTCCTTTCCCCTTTCACCGATACAACCACACTCGCATCTGCGAAATCAATTTCTCCATTTCTCCGTATCCACGAGTTTAGACAATTAATCATTCGCACCCGCTTCAATACATTTAGCTTTGTCGCCCTTCATGGCTTTTGCCGTCAGGGCGATCTTTATACATACAGAGGACACCGAGTTACACAGAGTTTTTTCATAAAAAATTCTCTGCATTTAAAGTTATTTTCTCGATAAGCGAGCGTGAGAATTTGAAAAGCCCCCAAAACTTTAGACAGCTATAGATGTTCATATAATTAATTTCACAAGTCAAAATTAACGGATACTATCCCTAAGAAGGGATAGCATCCGTTTCGTTATTTTTTCTGAAAAACTATAGCACTTTTCGTATGACTTATAACATTGATAAATTGTTAGACAAATTGGCTGTTGTTGAGGCTAATTTGCCAAGTACACGTCTGCTTGCGCCCTGTGTGCAAGGGGGACGGGTGCGGGTAAAAATTGCGGGTTTGGTGTATACGTTTATCCCCCGTCCTAATAATTTTACCGGTTGGGGCATTTTTCAGCCCATAGATGAAAAACACGCCCGGTTAGTTGAACCAGCCAGTTTGCCGCAAATTGCCGAGTATTTGCAACGGTTGCCTACGTTGCGCTTGTACTTGGTGGAAAAGCTTAAAGCGCAAACATGGTTTGGCTTTCCCGTTAATACTGCCGATGCTATGCAACGATTTAAAATTCATTCAGTCGTGCCTATTCATTTAGTCAGTGAGGGCGATATTTTTGAAACGGTGATAGTGCGAACTGATGGCAAAACGTGGTGGTTTGATAGTTTGGATCGCCGTGCTGATCTTATATTAGTACAAAAGTTAAAAGAGGCGTTGATCGCTGTAACGATGCCTGATGATTTGAAAATCTCTAAGCTAACCCCTGAATTACGCGCAGCCTACCAATTAGCAAGCCAACAAGCGGCTGGCTTTGAGTCATACTTTCAAAAACAGCAGAGCGATACTCAAGTGCTTTGTTCAAATCAGTATGCAGAGCGGCGACTCCGTAGTGCCTTAACAATGGGCGGCGGTGAATTACGGGCTTTTCAAGATCGGGGCGATTATTGGCTGGTAGAGTGGACGACAAATACTCAAGAAAATCACACTTCAGCGATTGCGAAAAGAGATTTGACGGTGATCAGTGCCGGGATTTGTTTGGATGAGCGGGATAGAGATTTTGATTTGCAATCTTTAGTGGGTGTGATTGAAGGAAAAGGATGGGATGATTATTGAGTCAGAAGTACAACTTCTTTCTAAAAAAAACGCTGGGAACCTGTGGTAAAGTGTTGGACAGTTAGCATATTCGCGAAATAAGAATAAAGCCACGGCCGTCATTCTAAAAAAGTCAATTTAGTTTATTCGCGAAACCCGAATAAAGCCACGGCCGTCATTCTAAAAAAGTCAATTTAGTTTATTCGCGAAACAAGAATAAAGCCACGGCCGTCATTTTAAAAAAGTCAATTTAGTTTATTCTCGAAACAAGAATAAAGCCAAGGCCGTCATTCTAAGAGAGTAAGTTTAGTAAGTACCAAAGCACAAGTTTTCAGGTATTTTGTAGGGTGGGTAACGTCTTTTTGTTGCCCACCATCTCGGTGGGCAAAAAAAGGACTTTGCCGGCCCCTACAAAAATTCATAATAAATATACGAAAATTTATGCTTCAGTACTTACAACAGATTATAGTGTTTCCCGATTGCATGAAATACAAAATAACAATAAAATTTGAAAGGTTTTAAAGCCCAAAGGGGCAAAAAAAATTAATTAATTAAATAATTAATTAATTAAATTAATATAGCCAGGGGCAACGCCCCTTTCACTCAAATTGTATTTTACGCAATCGGGAAATGCTATCGCTTCATTCCCGGATTGATAATCCAATCAAATCTAACGGTGATTAAATTGATGAATACTGCAATTAATCAATACCTTAACCAAATTCAAACTAATCTTAACACCGGTGTTGCTAAAGAACATAGCCACCGTGCCGCTCTGCAAAACTTATTGATATCGAAGCAGTCAACCATCAATGTCGTTAATGAGCCAAAACGGATTGAGTGTGGCTCGCCAGATTT
>QNER01000032.1 GCA_003646175.1 Candidatus Parabeggiatoa sp. nov. 1 | reverse complement strand
TGATGGTTAACTCGGTAAGATCACAGGAACATTTATTGGAGGAAGCTACTTTGTTTCTCCATCAATTAGAATCCCACTTGCCCGCCAATAAGCGCAAACTGTTGCGGATGGTGCATGACAAGGAAGCCATTTTACGCCATAAAAAAGTGCTGATTGCCGATGATGATATGCGTAATACTTACGCGGTGGCAAGTGTTTTAGAAGACAGAGATATGGAAATTGTCTGCGCCAAAAATGGCAATGACGCACTGGCAAAGTTGGAAGAGCATGATGATGTTGCTATTGTGTTAATGGACATTATGATGCCAGAGATGGATGGTTATCAAACCATACAAGCCATCAGAAAACAACCCCGCTTTTATAAATTACCTATTGTGGCTCTGACGGCGAAAGCGATGAAAAGTGACAAGGCTAAATGTATAGAAGCGGGTGCGAATGATTATTTATCTAAGCCGGTGGATACGGATAAATTGATTTCGTTGATGCGGGTGTGGTTGTATCGGTAATGGGTAATGGGCTTGATTGAATTTATCTATAACTACAAGGATTGTTTATAAGAAAGGATAATCAAATTTCTCAGGAGTACAAGGCGAACCTTGTACGAAAATTTCTCAGGAGTACAAGGCGAACCTTGTACGAAGCGTTTAGTTTATCAGGAGTACAAGGCGAACCTTGTACGAAAATTTCTCAGGAGTACAAGGCGAACCTTGTACTAAGCGTTTAGGGGTGGGTAGAGTGTCGCAAAACCCACCCGACAAACACCTAGCACAAGGATCGCCTGAAACGAATGATTAATAACACCCGGTTTCGTACAAAGTTCGCTTTGTACTCCTGAACCACCACAATCTTCGCCTGAAACGAATTTTAGTCTCGAAACATTTAGGAGTATTCTACTCGATGTTCAAGTTTTTTAAACCTATCAACCAGGGGCAACCCAACGCCAAAAACTTGAACCTAGAGTTATATTACTTGACAATCCCATTACCGTCTTCAATATTTCCGCTTTGAGGTGACAAGCGTCGCAATAATCTCCAAAATAATCACCAAAAGCGGCAACCCAACACCACCACTCACCAACCCAATCAACGAACCTGACGAGCCGAATAAAAAATACCCAATGATTAGTCCAATGATACCGCCAACGATGATGAGAAAACGGAAAGCTTTTAGCAAGACGGGACCTACCGCCTCGGTTCCAAACACGGAACGCGCTGCTTTAGCGATTTTCTTAGGATGAATCCTCAGCATTTTAGCAATGGAAAAATATATCGTTTGTTGTTTTTCCGCCGAGGTACGCAATGTTTCTCGTGCCTCTTCAACGGTTGTATTTGAAATCTGTGCAACAAAGGCCGGCAAATCCTCGTTGTTGGTGGATTGATACAGACGTGCAAGGCTGGGTAACAAGTAAGTTGTAATACTATGGGTATCATGAAATTCAGCCCATAGATTGAAAGCCGTTATCAAATACTCCATGGAAAGTTGCCATTGTGCTTGCTTCTGTGCTATCACACCCAAAGCATGGTAAGTGCCAGCCTTTTCATGCTGGATTTCCAGTTTGAATTTGATATCCAAAGACTTTTTTAAATATTGTTCTGCTTGTTGCCATTGCTGCTGTTCTTTGGCTACCGCGCCAAGTTGATGGTAAGTGCCCGCTTGTTCATAGCGGTTGTTAAATTTTATTTCGATTTCCAGTGCCTGTTTTAAGTATTGTTCCGCTCGTTGCCATTGCCGCTGTTCTTGTGCCACTATGCCAAGTTGATGATAAGCACTACCATTCAATTCGCTACGTGATTGTTCGTCAACATGGGCTAAATTCTCGGTTAATTTCAAAGCCTCTTGATACACTTGCTCAGCTTGTTTGTATTGCTCAAGTAGCAGATGTCTGTAAGCCACATTCTGCATGACTTTGACAAATTCTTTCGCCACTTGTGCCGGCAATGCCAAGATGGGTTTATTAGCTAAACGCGCCAAAACCGCTTCACCCACAGCCAAGCCTTGTTGGTGCTCTTGGGTGGTCTCAAAATAGAGGGATAATGCCCAATAAATATAATGGATCGATGTCTGCGCTGCCAATGCCAACTCTAATGCGTGATTTAGATTGTCATATTCTATAGAAACGAGCTTTTTCCCCAGTCGTTTGTCTTCATATTTGTTGGAATTCAGCAAATCTACCAAAACTTCACCGATGGCTTCATAGTGTTGCCGAAATGCTGTGTTGATAGCTTGTTGAACGTCAGGTTGAGCGTTATGTAAACGGTGACGCATCAAATAAGGGAAAATGGGTTGTATGTAAAAAACCACAGCTACATTAGGATCTTGACATAATAAGCCCCTGTTTGTGGCTTCTTCCAACAGCATGTCCCATTGTTTAAAAGGTAAATCTGCTAAAATCGGCAGCTGTTCTAATCGTTCCGTGTATTGTGACATGTGGTACATATTAATCACCCCAGCAAATGGTGCTAAACACAATATTAGTTGCTGAGTGGCAGGTGAAAAATGACCATAAGCGTAATCAATGCACGGCAAAATACTTTCCCTATTTTTTTCGCTGCTCAACTCAAGGTGTTTATTGTCAGCCTGTAACGCAACCAGCACGTCTTTAGGGGTTTGGTGGGCGACAATTGCCAGCACCACTTCTAACGCTAACGGATAACCGGCTAATAATGACAGCAGTTGTTGTAAAGCTTCAAAATTACCCATAGCAGGTAGAGGGGAATCGGCGCTGTCTGCTTTTGTCGTTTTTCTCTTGGCAAAAAATTTTTTAATCTCCCCCTTTGAAGGATGGAGGTTAGGGGGTATTTCTTCACGGTAAAAACGGGCGTTGTGATACGCAAAAATATTATCGACTAATTGCGAAGTGGCTTCGGCATCTAAACCCGACAGTGGATAGCGATTATCGCCAAATGTCTCTTTGGCTAACCAAGCTTCGTCGTGGCGGGAACCTAATAATACCAGCGTTTTACCAGTCACTAATTTTTTTAAGAAATTGCTGAGTTTTTGCTGTTCACTGGATGCTAAAGTGTTTGGAATCGCTAACGGTGAACCGGTGATCGATTCTAAGTTGTCCAAGATCAATAAATGCCGCTCAGTGCGTAAGCGTTTCGCCAGCCTTTTTTGCTGGGTTGCGCTACTCAAGGATTGAAATTGTTGTTGTTCACTGACTGTCATCAACTGTTGAGCAATAGCAACCAAGATGTTTTGGCGGCGCCAGGCTTGTTCGTCATAGCCAAAATAAAATACTTTATCGACAAAATGCGTGGTTTGCCACCATGCGCCAAGGTGATGCAACAGGGTGGTTTTGCCCGCACCACCCATGCCTTGGATTAATAATACGTTGCACTGCGACAATAAGCGGTTTTCAATGGCTAACACATCTAAATCGCGCCCCACAAAACCATATTGTGTTTCTGGGGAGGTATAACGCGGTGCTTGTTGTTCCCGATAAGCGACTTTTTCATCAGGGGTAAACTTTCGCAATGGTAAAGAAATTTTTTGGTGTTGATAAACCGCCGGCAATAACCAGTCTTCTAAATCTATCTGTTGGTTAAAATAGGCTTGGCGCGTTTTATCTTTATGCAATTTCAAACGCGCCATACGGATAGCCGTCGCTAAGGGATGCGATTCAAATAACTTGGTATATAACGTTTCCATAAATTTAATTGTGGCAGAAACGCTGACAGCATAAGCCATCGTTAACACGGTTTGCGCCCCAGCTTGCATTAAATCACTGGCTAACCCCGTCTCCGCCGGTTTTGCCGACTGGCACGCATTTAATACCACGATAGGAATACGATGCGGTGCTAACACTTGTTCAACTAACTCGAAGGCTGCCATCAAATCTGCTTGATTTTCGTTATCCCCCCTTAAAAATAAGAAGGCTTTTTTGCCCTCGTAAGGCTGCAACGCTGCCCGCGCATAACGCGCCTGAGATAGAAAATGCCCCGATTCGCAACCTTGTTGCACCGCTTCATAATTGAACACTGCCCCATGCACATCAAAATGAATGACATGATAGTAGCCGGTGCCATGCTGAGCGGTTGTGGTTTCTAAATGATTTAGCAAAGCGCGATAAGTTCCGGGACGTAAAATATCAATATTGACGGGCAATTGCGCTTCATCCAGGCTTTCCACTAGCGGCTGTGAAATGGTACGATGCCCTACATTATTTTTCCCATTTGGGCGTGCTACGACTAATAAGACATTAATGGTTGGCGAGGTTTGCCCGGCTACCATCGGTGGGGGAGAGCCTTTAGCATTGCGTGTGATGGGATGCTGCAATGCCAAAGGCTGCGCCTGTTTGGGATCTTTCAGCGTTTCCCAATGTAACTGATGAAAGGCGGCTGAACCGACAATTTCTATTTCTAAATCAGCAGCTTGTACTGATTGGCGATATTTGGCATAGGCATGGGATTTGAAAAACACTTGTTTAAATAAATCCTCACCATAGAGCGGGAGACTGGCAGCGGCTTGGGCAAACTTGACTTCATTGGTAAAGGGCAAACTCAGAGATTCTTCAAAATACGCTTGCAAGGTTTTTTCTTTTGGTTCGGAGAAAGGGTTTTTAATGGTAATGAGGTAAGGGGTGCCGTTGTTGAAACTGAGTTCGGCTTGAAATGTGTTGTCATCTGGTTGTTGTTTTTCATGGATGGTGATAAAAGACATAATTTTTTCCTTTGCTTAGGTTTTAGAAAAATCGGTTGAGCCGAAACCGAGATAGGTTTGGCAAATATTTTACCACCTATCCGTTTTTGAACAAGCACAACCAATCCCAGAAAAATACACTGGTTTGCTATATTAATATAGCACCAAAGGGGCTTTAAAACTTAGCCCCAACGGGGCGTATTATTAAACAGAGGGGCAACGCCCCTGGCTCAAGCCTTGCTTGCACAACCAAAATTTCTATCGTGCGTGCCATTAGCCTTTAGAGTTGTACTGAGTTTCGATTTCAAAATTCCTCATTTTCACACCCCAGTTTATGATCTCAAACAGTCTCATTTGTTGATTTCAGGGAGTTTTATAGTTTTTCAGAAAAATAATGTAACGATACGGATGCTATACCTCGATGGGATAGTATCCGTTAATTTTGACTTGTGAAATTAATTATATAAACATCTATAGGTGGATTTCATTCGTTGATTTCAGGGATTAGTTGTACTTAAGTGATAGGTGTTAAGGTAACTCCCAAATAATAATATACCAAGGTTCGATTTATCCCCCAGGTTGCACCTCAATGCCATTAAGTTAAGCTTTTTCATGAGGGCAACCATAAAGGATTGCCCCTACACGAGATAACGATTCGTAGGGGCAATCCCTTGTGGTTGCCCGAAACGTATGGCAGTGAGGTTGCACCTGGGGCTATTCACATTCAACTGACTGAAGGGTTGGGCGTTGGTTATAAGCGGGAAAATAGAAAGGGTGCAGATATTTTGAATTCATGCCCTTGTAAATATTGGCACGAAGCCAAACAAGGCAAACCCTAAGATATTGTTACAAATAGGACGTACGTTAATTCCAAACGGATACTATCCCGAAAAGGGATAGCATCCGTCAAATCATAGTGTTCAAACGGATACTATCCCGAAAAGGGATAGCATCCGTCAAATCAGAGTGTTCAAACGAATAAGTACCTTCGCTAAGAATTTTAAGGTATTTTGAGAGAATCATGTAGGGTGGGCAACAATAAAACGTTTGTCAAAATACTTTATAATACCTGATTCAGTACTTATTATCCAGAAAATTGGTAGCAGTTGTCAAATCATTGGTTTAATTCGTTAATTTCTGAGATTCGTTGTACTCATCGTGGTACTCAACTTAGGAACGTGCATAATACAACTAGGGCAACCATAAAGGATTGCCCCTACATGACGGTTCGTAGGGGCAATCCCTTTGCGGTTGCCCTATTTCAAAATACCTGAAAATTTATGGTTCAGTACTTACCAATGCTCTCACAACCTATATGTTTTCTCTATACTACCATGGTAAAGCTGATTCTAGACTGAAGGAACTCGCATTAAACGCTGCGTATCGTTATGATATGATATTTCTTTGTGAAGACGACATCATTTATGACAACACTTGGGATCGTTCTGGCGAAACCCATCGTCACACGTTCCAAAAACAGATAGTTGCTCCATTTTTTCGACTCTTTGGCACATTAGAGAAACGGACTGAAAAAGTGTCAGAAGTATTGGAAAAAGTCACCAAATATGGAAATTTGGTGGATTTACTAGTGGGATGGAGTCCAAACTTTAGTTTGGACGGCCTCTTGGGAGGAAAAAAACGATGCAAATATGGGTTGATGCTGATGCATGCCCCAACGTTATAAAAAATATCTTATTTAGAACGGCGGAAAGGCTTAGTGTGCGCTTAACTATGGTAGCCAATCAGCCGGTAAAAATTCCGCCTTCAAGATATATTAAAGCAATTCAGGTGCCGGCTGGCTTTGATGCGGCCGACAACAAAATCATCCAACAAGTGCAAGCAGGTGATTTAGTGATAACTGCTGATATTCTCCTTGCTGACGCAATTATTAAGAAAGATGCTTATGTGCTTAATCATCGAAGTAAGTTTTATACCGCAGATAATATTCAACAGCATTTGTCGATGCGTCATTTTCTGGAAGAATTAAGGACTGTCGGTGTGGACACCGGGGGGCCGCCACCACTTAGCAATGCTGATCGGCAAGCATTTGCTAATGCATTGAATTGTTTTTTAGAATCCGCGAAAAATTGAAGGTTTCTAACTTAGGGCAAAACCTTCAAGGTTTCCAAAACCTTGAAGGTTTCTAACTGAAATTAGTTATCTGAAAAATTATAGTATCTCCTGGTTTTAATCCTTGTAGTTCTTACCGGTTTATCCTTATTTCTCGTGCAACGTTTCCACGCCTTCCCAGCCCGCCAGCACACCATACTTTCTCACAGCGTTCCATATACCACCTAGCTGCCTTATCTTGCGGATTTTTATGTATAATTTCGGTAAAAATTGGGTGCGCGTAAATCAATTTTGCCTCAGCATAAAAATGAAGTGCTTGTTCAAAGTCAGTCTGAGTTTGTGTTTTTAAATGCCGAAGTTGTTGAGGGTTGCTATCGTACAGTTCAAAAGATTTTAGGTGCATTTTTTCTCGTCATTAATAACTATAAGGATTAATTATAATAAAAGATTGGCTTAAATCGATAAACGACAGATGTTTATAAAAATACTGATTGTAACGGATTTTGGGGATGCTTTGGTAATGGGTAATTAAACAACTGATTGTTTTTCATATAAATATATTTTTTCACTCAAAACCTTTGAACTTTAATAAAATAACGAATATACCTCTTTAAAGCATCAAACACGGGGTTCCCGTGGATGGTGATTAGGGGCATCGCATTTTTCATTGCGTTGCGTAAAAAATTAGCATACTGTGGAGCCTCTTGCAAAACCCCAGGTTGATACCTTTTTAGGCAAAAGTTTGCTAGAAAAACTTTTGCCTGAAAGCCTATTCGAGGCCTCGAATTCAAATTCAACCCCGTGGGGGTGAAACCAGGTTTTCTTAAGGCTATTCACTTTTAAAAATCTCAACCCCAAAGGGGTTTTCAGGCCTGAAAATGTGAATAGCCCCAGGCGAAACCTCTCATAGTTATACACAAGTTAAAACTATCAAAGGTAGGGTGCTTACCTTAGCACCATTTCTCAAAGCATTCCAACTTTATGGTGCTAAGGTAAGCACCCTACATAATATACTTTTATTTCAACTACTTAAATACTTATGTATAACGATGAGGCGAAACCTGGGGAACGTTTAAGAGTTTTGCAAGAGGCTCTGTGTTTTGGCAATTTTTCAGATAGATATTTTGGGAAATACCGCTATGCAGTATGAACGAAACATTCACTGTTATTGAATGCACAAGCTTAAAAATTTGTATAATAATTTCGACAATGTCACATTATCAAATTGTCGGAGCGATAAACTCGTGCAACTCAACTTGGAACGAAGAAAAACCGCGCCGTCATTGAAATGTATTTGATGCAAAAACTTTTGCGTCAAATATTGTCAACCTATCGTTATTTCAGAAAAATAATTTCCGTTAAAAACCTTCAAGGTTTAGCAAACCTTGAAGGTTTTGCCCCGGCTATTTTTCTGAAAAGCTATGGTAAATGTCAAATGACGCATTGTCAATTATCAAAAGGAGTCTCCATTGAAAAAGAACGTTGCTTTATTCGCAATCTGGTTAAACACGGTACTTGCCGTGCAATCCGCGCAGAGTTTTTGCGGATTTTATGTGGCAAAAGCCGACGCTCAAATCTTTAATAAAGCGTCACAAGTGGTACTTGTCCGTTCTGAGGACAAAACCGTGATGACAATGGCAAATGATTTCAAAGGCGATTTGACAGAATTTGCGGTGGTGATTCCGGTGCCCACTTTTATTAACAAGGATCAAATCCACATCAGTGATAAAAAAATCATTGATCATCTGGATGCTTATACCGCACCGCGGTTAGTGGAATACTTTGATGAAAATCCTTGTGCGCCCATCGTATTGTATGAAGCGGCTCCGATGATGGAAATGGCGGAAGATGAATCTTCTTCAATTTCTGGTGAAAGGAGTATTGGCGTGACAGTTGAAGCCGAGTACACGGTGGGCGAGTACGATATTGTGATTTTGTCAGCCACCCAAAGCACTGGGCTTTCAATTTGGCTGCGGGAAAATGGCTATCGGATTCCAACCGGGGCAGCAAAGGTGCTGGGTAGCTACATTAGGCAAAACATGCGTTTTTTTGTGGCTAAGGTGAATCTTGAACAACAGTCCAAATTGGGCTTTAATTATTTGCGCCCTATTTCTGTCGCGTATCAATCGCCCAAGTTTATGTTGCCAATTCGACTTGGCACGGTAAATGCAGAGGGTACCCAAGAGCTTTTTATTTATGCTCTCACCAAAAAAGGGCGTGTCGAAACTACCAATTATCGCACGGTTAAATTACCCACTGGTATGGATTTACCGGTTTATGTCAAAACGGAATTTGCAAATTTTTACCGGGCCCTATTTGATAGCCAAGTGAAAAAAGAACGGATGCAAACCGTCTTTTTGGAATATGCGTGGGATATGAACTGGTGTGATCCCTGTGCGGCCTCACCGTTGTCAGTTAAAGAACTACGGGAACTGGGTGTTTTTTGGGTGAATGAAAACGCAGAGCGTCGGGGTTGGAAGAGGCAAGCCAGAGATGTGTTTGTGACGCGCTTGCATGTGCGTTACACGGCCGATAAATTTCCCGAAGATCTGATTTTTCAGGAAACGGCAGAGCGCACGAATTTTCAAGGCCGTTATGTGTTGCGCCATCCTTGGACGGGCACTGAGAATTGCCAGGCGGCGCAGAAATACCGCCAAGCATTGAAGCAACGGCAAGAACGTGAGGCACAACAATTAGCGTCGCTGACGGGGTGGGATATTAATCAAATCCGCCAGAAGGTAGGTATTCCCAGTAGTCCCGTGAAGGATGATAACCAAGAAGAAAAAACTTGGTGGCAAAGGCTTTGGGGGGAATAAGTGCCTATAGTATAACTTAGGAACCTGCATAAAATAACTAACAGTCATTGAAAGTAGGGGCAATCCTTTATGGTTGCCCTAGTTGTATTATGCACGTTCCTTAGTTTTACGGATAGCATCCCTTGAAGGGATGCTATCCGTCATTACTTGTACAAATGATAACTGATAATTAATTAATAATTAATAACTGTTGGTGGTTACATAGGAGGGTTAAATCGATGCTCGCCAGATCTGTTCCAATGTCAGATGAAGAAATAGAAGCCGCACTTGCTAAAAAAGGTAAACAAATGACTGTCAGAAGAGTGCTTCCAAAGTCTGTTATTGTTTTATTACATAAAAATGCCTTTGCGCAAGCGACGACTTTTTATGCAGCCCACAAAGCCATACAAACCTATACAACATCCCCTTTGGTTCCAAGCAAACAAATAGAGTTGTTGAAAGTGCTTTTTAGTACGCAGAGTCTGTCTGCGAGGGCAATGGCAAACATCACTAATAAAACTGGACTTTCTGAGGATAACGTTAAGGCGTTAAGTACTGTGTTGCCGCAAAGCTTAAAAAAGCAGATGGAAACCCCAATGGAGAATCTCCTGATGTTTGGGCAAGCCACTTCACGAGATTTACCCGCTTTGTCTTTGTCCCAGACACAAAAGATGGTTGCTGAAGATATTCGGGAGCGAAACAAGAAACTAGAGCAAGAAGTGAAAGAACTTCTTGACGCGAGACGTGACGGGAAAATTCTTCAAGTCGGTGTCATGCTGGATGTGATTACTTCAAGTGATTATCCATTTTGCCTTTTAAACAAGGTGCAATATAGTGCTTCTGAATTTGGCTACAGCCATTCTTTTGAGTGTTATGTTTTGCTTTATGCTAAAAAGATGTTCAATGAACACAATAAGTTATCAAGCATAGCAGTTTGGTTACAATTGTTTCCGGTTAATGCGGAGAACGGTCCTAGAATGTCTAAAATGCCGGTTGTTTCTAAGGTGAAATATGTGAAATATCCGGATGGGTTGGTATTGTTCCAATTTGCGGATACTGCCGTTCAGGTTGAGCTATCAAGCTTACAACAAGATAGCCTGTTGCTTGATGCTAAACCAAAAGAGCAACTGATAGAAGAAATGAAACAATTTGTCCGAACAATGAGTGCCCCCGGGAAAAAGAAACCGGGCATTGCGCTTCACGTTACTTTTACTCATTGTCCTGATAAACCTATAGATATAAATGGTCAAGATATCTGGGGGTAAAGTAAAATTGTGAGTTGTGAAGTATTAAAGTATTAATTATTTTATGCACCTTTAGAACTTCATTTCTGTGATTTTATTAAATTTTAGTAACTACTCAGCCCTGAAAGGGCGAATTATTATAGCCTGGGGCAACGCCCTAGGTATTTAAGCCCCAGGGCTGCGCCCTTTTCACCTTTTGTACCTGGGGCGTTGCCCCAGGCTTTAATAAAACGCCCTTTCAGGGCTGAAAGTAGTTACAAATTTTAAATAGTTTTGGGTCAAAAATAGATTTGATTTTTATAAAAGACAATCTGTTCTTTAATGATTCTATTATCCATGATCTATTAGCGGATAGCTATACCAATCGAGGTTATCATGTTTGAATTAAAAATCTCTGATCTACAGGATGCGTTCACACATACCATCAGTTTGCTTGATCCTGGTATTGAGAACTACGGCTTTACCATTCCGGTGGCAAGCCCAGATGGAAAATTGCGACGTTACTATTTCCATGATATTATGGATGAATATGATCATAATTTTCTTATTTATTTAACAAAAGAACCCATACCAGTCCTTGCGACTCTTCAACAAATCCAAGATATCTTGGAATTTACGGCACCGCTTCAGTCTACGGATAAATTGTTGGTTCATTGTCAGGCGGGCGTTTCACGATCAACAGCGGTGGCTTGTGGTATTCTCTGTCAACATGGATTAACACCCAGTGAGGCCGCTGAATATGTGATATCAATACGACCAATCGCTTATCCAAATCAACATGTACTGACGTTATTTGATGAACTATTGGGGCTTGAAGGTAAATTAGTTGTCGCGGGTACTGAAGAAATTTTTAATCTGTGATTTATATAGATTTTCAGAACTTAGGAATTGACGTTTTAGCGGGTGAAACCCTCCAAAAGGCGAATGGTTTCGTGGTTTCGTAGGGTGGGATCGTTGTCGCTACTTTCTCAAATATTGTCCAGAATCTTCACGCCCACTTGCCCACCATTTTTCTGAAGACATTTTTAATCGGTGACTTCTATAGATTTTCAGAACTTAGGAATCGGCGTTTTAGCGGGTGAAACCCTCCAAAAGGTGAATAGTGATGAGGAGTCCAAACGGAAGGAAGGACAGTTCCAAGATAAATCTTGGGTAGTCCAGTGCATGTAGTGATTGACGGATACTATCCCTAAGAAGGGATAGCATCCGTTTGGACGTCATCACTACTTCTACAGGACTACCAAATCTTGGACTCCTAGAAAAATGGCACACTAATTTTTTGGATATGCTTTATTAATTTGTTAACTAACTGATTATTATGTTTAAATTAAAAATCTCTAATCTGAAAGAGGCATTGCAGTTGTCACAAAATTGGGCAACCCATACGATTAGTTTGCTTGATCCTGATATCGAGAATGATATCCTTAGAGAAATCCCTGTCGCAGGCAAAGGGGGAAAGTTGCAGCGTTACTATTTTTATGACTTATACCCCAAAGATAAAGATCTTTCATTACTTATATTTTTGCGAGGAGAATCCGTCATGGCGACTTCTGAACAACTCCAAGAACTTTTGGCATTGACAGCACCGCTTAAGTCTACTGATAAGTTACTGGTTCATTGTCATGCGGGCGTTTCACGATCAACAGCGGTAGCTTGTGCCGTTCTCTGTCAACATGGATTGACACCCAGTCAGGCTGTCAAGTATGTGGTATCAATACGACCACAGGCTCATCCAAATAAGTATGTACTGACGCTATTTGATGATATATTGGGGCTTAAAGGCGAATTAGTTGTGGCGGGAACCGAAGAAATTGTTATCTTTAAGAAGAAGCACTTCACTTCACTTTTTAGAAGATGAACACTCAAGTACAACTTCTTTCCGGATTTTACGGATTTTTTGAATCCTTATAACAAGTACAGCGCATTGAAGGATTTTACGGATTTTTTGATAACTGACATTATGACTATCAGACTACGCGACATTGTTGAATTAGATAAAACACATAGCCAAAACGCTGCCGTGGTGTTGGATTATGGTTTATCTGATTCTTCCTTAATTAGTGCATTTACACCCACCCATGCTTCAATCAACATCCTAAAGCTGTTAGTACAGGCAGTCTTGCCGGGCACGCCACAAGAACAACGAGCCATGAATTGGTTTGGTAGCTATGGTTCTGGCAAAAGCCATCTGGGCGCGTTGGCGGGGCAATTGTTACGGGAGGGGATAGATCGTCCAGAGTTTGCCGAATTGTTACGCAAACTAGAGAATGTTGGTGAACTGAAATTGGCTGATGCGTTACGAAATACCTTTCTGCCGCTGACAGATCCAGATGCGAGGCCTTATTTGCTAGTGCCTTTGTATGCTTCACAAACCCCCTCTCTGCCATTAAAACTGTTGGAAGGTTTGTATAAAGCCCTCAACAATCATGTCAAAAAACATTCCGAACTTGAATTAAAAGAAATTCTCCCTACCACCGAATATGATGCGGCACTCCATCGTTTTGAAGAAATAGTTACCAATTCGCCTCATTATGAAAATGCGGATTTGTCAGAATGGTCTTTGATGGAAGATTATTTTACGACTGAAGAAATGGCAGTGGCTTTAAAACGCTATGAACCGTCCGCGTTAAAAACGTTTTGCCTTTGGCATGAGCGCGTCTGTCATGGTGCCAAGTTCCGGCCGGCCGATGCTGGGGGTAAAAGTTTTGTCGAAGCCTACCAGGAAGCCGGTGAAAATCTCGCTACCAAATATCATTATGGGGGCATTGCCATTATTTGGGATGAATTAGGTAATGCTTTAGAAGATTTAATGCGTACCCCGGAACGAAGTGCGGTGGAAGAAATTATTGAATTACAACGTTTTGTCGAAACCACCTGTCAGCCAGATCAAGGTCATGTACTTTTTTTAGGGCTCACCCATGTGTCGCTGGCCGAATATGGTGCTAGATCTGAAGCCCCTCAAGATGTGCAGGATAGACTTAAAACGATTGAAGGCCGCTTTACTAGCTTAAAAGTAGAACTTAAACCGTCAGAATCAGAAGGCTATCATTTACTTGGGGCGCAGTTGCACTGGACTGACACCGGTCATACTTACTTGGCACAGTCTAGTGCCGCTATTTCCCATCTCGCAGCCGTGTGTGACAAATTGTCGCTATTTCAACATTTTAGCAAAGACTTACCCAATATCATTCGTGACTGTTATCCGTTGCATCTGATTACAGCGGCTGCGTTATTTGCGATTTCCACTCGTTATGCCCAAGCCACTCGGACGGCTTTTACCTTTTTTCGAGACTTAAAAGAGCAAACATTTGATCGTCCGATCACTGAAACCGGTTTATTTAGCACCGAACTGATTCGTTTGCCAGATTTGATTGAATATTATGGCGATAGAATGGAAAAAGAGGCTTCTGGTACGATGGAAATGTATCGCCGTGCGGTTGCTGAGGTAAGTGCCAAGGGAGAAGCCTGTGATCGCTACGTTAATATCCTTGGTGTGTTGCTGTTTTCCAAAGTGCTTGGCGAACATTTTCAAGCCACCGAAACTTTTTTAGCGGCCGCGTTGTATGATGATGCGCTCCACCAAACCACGACTGAAACTTTGCAAAAAGAGTTAATCTGGCTAAAAAATGCGGGTTTAATTTGGAAAAATCAAGTGACGGGTTTATGGACGTTAGCGGGTGAGGCATGGGTTTCACCAGAGTCCTTAATTAAGGAAGCACAACAATCTATCACTGCCAACACGACAGAATCTCTGTTTAAAAATTATCCCTATATGTGCAAGGATTTGTTGCCGCACCTGCGGCCTCATGAATTAGAACCGTCGCCCTGTGAATTAGAACCGTCGCCCGGTGGGATTATTCGATCTTATTCGGTGGAATTGTTGACACCGCCTTTTAATACGTTAACCAAATCAGAGAATCTGTCTTTAGCAGCCCAAGTGTTTTTGGTTTTGGCAAAAGACAGTGAGGTAGCAGCCCACGTTCAGCAATTATGCCAAACGGCACCGCGTGGGCAAGTGTACTATTGGATTCCCCGCGAAGGGACGCAATGCTTGAATGGCAAGTTGCGTCGTTATGTTGCCATTGAAACGTTGTTAAAACAACAAACTTCTGGGGAAGGGCTCAAACGACAATTAGAAGCCAGGTGGGAAGAAAATCGCCATGCTTTGATATATCAGATGAGTGAATTATTTGGGCGGCAAGGGCTCGTTTCTGGGAAAGCACAGATTTTCCGTGCGGGTGAGGAAACACCTTTATCTTGCCAAAGTTGGCATGATTTTAGAACGGTTCTCACCCAAGCGGTACATCAACAATATCCGAGTGAGATTCATGTTCGCAGTATGGGATTAAACAGCATTGTTGATGAAACTTATACCAGTCATGCTAAAGTGGTTGATATTGTTCATAAAATTTTAAATTTTGCCAATAATGCGGCCTATCAAAATGATTTGTTGGGTGAAAAAGAGACTAGCCAAGCGGCCGCTATTATTGATGGTATTTTAGGGAGTTATGCTAACCCACTCTTTATTGAACGTGGCAATGGGTGGGATATAAAAACGGTCGAAGAAACGGAAGGCGCGGTGCATGAAGTCTTGAACCTGATTCGTAGCGAATTACTCAAAAAACGAGACAAACCTTATAAAATAATAGAATTACGAAAAAAGTTACTCAAACCACCTTATGGTTTACCGCCCAGTGTGTTTGCGATACTGACAGCCGTTGCGTTGCGTCAAGATATTAAACGCTTAGCATGGGTGAACATCAAAACCCATGAACCTTTTGAAAAAACCTTGGCGAGAGCCTTTGCAGCTAATAGTACGCTGGAAATTCGTCTGCAAGACTTCAGTAAAAAGCAATTGACGATGTTAAGATTGTTGGCAGACGTGCTAAAGGTGTCACGGGCACAAGGTATTGATGATAATGAATATGCTAAACAAACGGCTTCTCGGCTTCGGGAGTTCATCAAAAAGCTGCCCGCCACCGTCGTCGATGCTGCCAAACTGGATGATAAAGCACGTCAATTGGCGAAATTTATCCGTACTGTTGGCAAAACCTCGCATGATCTCGCAGAGCTTTTAATGGAGTTAACCGAGTTTCAGATAGAGCTTAAATCTGACTTAGGCCCGATGAACAATTATCCACAAACGCGGCAACAACTCACGGACATTATTCAGGCTTTTGAGAAAATTAAAAATGAACGTCTCCATGCTTTACGCCAAGTGTTAATGGCACAAATCCCAGAACCGGTAGCCGAAAGGCAGGTATTTTTGGGACAACTGCAAAACTATGGTACTGCCAGTGCGATGCAAATGGCTCAAGTCATTGGTACACTGCCGGTGGATGAAACCATGATTGAGCGAATGGTTCAACAGATTCAGCGTAAATCCTTTGATGATTGCAGCGACATTGAGATTGGGCAACTCATTGAGCGGCTAAAAGCATTATTTGAGAATTGTCGAAAGCCGCAGCAACCCGCACCACCTTCAGTGCAACCCCCATTACCTCAACCACGCCGAGCACTGGCAACCCCTTATGTTGTTGCTGAACCCACTATAGATGGGGAGACTTTACAGATACTTGATGAGTTACGAAAAGTGATTACCACCCACCGACGGAGAATGGATAAAAAAAGATTGCTAACGGCGATTCAACAGCTTTATGCTGAGATTGAGAATACACGGTAAAATTCTCGCGCCAAACCTTCAAGGTTTGCCAAACCTTGAAGGTTTTTACCGATTTGTATACTTGCATAGTGCAACGCAAACTTTGCACGATAAAATAAAGTGGGTATTTGGGTGAGTACTCGATGTTGCCAAGCCTGATAAAAAAGGCTCTTTGGCTTGAACCAATGGGCTTTTGTTTCAGTACAAGGTTCGCCTGAAACGAATGAGAAACGGCGCTGTCCTATTGTACAAAGTACGCCTGAAATGAATGGTAATATGACATTGTCAAGTTAATGAATCAATATCATTTATCGCTTGTCTAATTCTGGACACGCTTTAACGGCTTGAAGATAATGACTTATTATATTTAGAACTATCTTTGTTCCATGCATTATACTTATTTCAGTTCTTTTATTGGGACATTCTAAAAGAACTAACTAAGGCATTGAGCAAAAATAACGCCAACAAAAAAAAAGTGGGCAACAACGTTGCCCACTTTACCTAGCTAATCATTCATTCCGCCAATTCCAATTGCCATTTTAGGTGGTTCTGATCGACGCAATCCCACTGGGTGATATTTGCCCCGTTGGCGTTGCCACCTCCATGTACATGCAAGCAGGTAGTCCTGTACATTTCGTTCTTTTACGGATGCTATCCCTTGCTGGGATAGTATCCGTTTGAACACCATTTTGAGATTACTGGACTACCTGCGATCACACGCAACCATTGCACTTGGGTTTATGGACGGTCTTCAACAAAAAGGGCCTTTACTCTATTACCGGTCAGGGCATCGTTGTACACGCGAAGGTTATCGTATTGAACAACAGCATTAGGAAAGCCTGCGTATGACCGACCAAGCCGGAAATCGTTGTTGTTTACGATGTTTGCAATACCAGCAGCCTTTCCGGTATTTTCCAGTTTGCCATCAATGTAAAGGGCCAATGACTTACCATCTCTGATCGCTGCAACGTGGTGCCAGTTTCCGTCATTCAAACCCGTTGTGGTACTTTTTATACCAATGAAATTGGTACCACGACGGTCTTGATCGATTTCAACGGTAACCGTCCCTTCAGGAACCGATTCGTGCTTACCAGTCATGCGAATGGCGAGGAAGTTGCCATGTGAACCTGCGGTGCGATCACCTGCCAAATCGAAGAGCCTCGATTTTTCTTGGGTCCGAAACCAGAAAGCAACGGTGAAATCGTTGGTTTTAAACTGATCGATATTGGTGCCAAGATTTCCATGGCCACTGGCATTCAGTATGCCATCAAAAGGGTAATAAGCCACCAATCCTTTATTCAATTTGGCTTGGGCTTTATCAGTGGCCTGTTGAGATTGGTCAACGAACAAGGCAGACACCACGTTAAAAGTCACATCCTTCTTAAAAAGTGTACTACCATCATTTCTGTGAATATACAGCGCAAAACCTGAGTGCCGTATGTAATGATTTGGGTAGTTGACCGATTCAAAAGAGAAGCCACCACTACCATACAAGCCAGGGACTTTTTTAAAAGTCGCATCCAGTTTAAACAACTGGCTCCCATCAGAAGGGTGTAAATTGATTCGGAAAAATTGATGCCTCAAAAAACGATCCGGATAATTAACCGATCGGAAAGAAATGTGAGCGGAATTTGCCAGTCCCGGAACCATGACGAAACTCGCATCTTTCCGATCTAATTCGGATTTAATCGGATCGATAAAGCCGAGAAAACCCCTATGCCGAATATGACGACCAGGGTAGTTAACAGATTGCAATGACACAGCCGAATCCGCCGCGCCATCGCCAGCACTCTTTTTGATACCTCCTGCTCTTACTGAGTAAGTGCGATAACTTGAACCAGAAAAAGCGGTGGCCCCAGCACCAGAACCGGTAAAAAGAACGGTTCCCGTTAAATTACCCAGATCCCAAGCACCAGAATCTTTGTTAAAAGAAACAGAGCCTGCTTGTGGATAATATAGCCCAACAAAATCACCTGCCTGTACTTCAATAGGTGAAGCGAGTCTAAACCGATTAAAACCTGTTTTTGTTGGCCTTTTTACCCCACTTCTGCCAACGACTGCCCATGAATTAGCCGACTTTCTGTAAATAACCAATTCCACTGGCAAGGTTTTTCCTGCCCAAATTTTCCACCAAGTGAGTTCACCCTCTGCCCTAAAAGGCTTGTTGGTATCGACCAGGAAAAAGTTCTTCCGACTGTCGGTGACAGCTCTTTGTACAACCGGATTCCCACCGATAACTTCGGCTTGGGCTGCTTTCTCACAGGCTGCTAATTTTGCGAGTGCCTCTTCTTTGGCTTTCTTTTCAGCCGCTAATTTGGCTTGGGCTTCCTTTTGAGCTTTGACCACTGCCGCTAATTTGGCTTTAGCTTTTGTTTGAGCTTTGAGCACTGCCGCTAATTTGGCGATGGCCTCTTTTTTGGCTTTCTTTTCAGCCGCTAATTTGGCTTGGGCTTCCTTTTGAGCTTTGACCGCAGCCGCTAATTTCGCCTGGAGTTCTTTTTTAGCTTTTTCAGTCTCTGTGCAAAAACTAACCGGTTTGGTTGCAGGCCGCCCCATGACTTCTACTTCAGCCAGAGAGAGATAGTTTGAACCGGCCAGTTGCACTCGGACGTAACGTCCCTTGGTACCCACAGTAAACGTTTGTGTAGTCGGTGCCCTACCTGCGACATGCTGATTCCAGTTCGCTTGGTTCTTAGCACTGTTCAAATCCGCTGGAAAAGGGGTATCCGATACCATCACATAAAAATTGCTCAACCGCTCACCGCAGCAGTCTGTGCGATTGTATACATTGATGGTCTCAATGTCATACGCCCCTGCTAGGTCCACCTGCCACCAAGATTCTTTTTTGGCTTGGGTGTGGGTTACCGATTTGTGCCCATAGTTACCGCTGGTATTGCCGTCAACGGCACGCTTTGGATCACCGCCCCAACCTTGGCTGGACTGTTTAGTGGCCTTGTTGAGAGCAACGTTTTTCACTGGACTGTTAGCACTGGTATACAAAGCCATCATGTAGTGCCCAGTACTGCCATTGGTTCCCTTGGAACCGCCCGCATCGACATCCCAATTACCAATACGTGTATAACCAGCCGGGCCGCTCGGCGGCGTGCCGGAACTTGACGCTCTTAATTGGACATCCGTCACACACTGGGTTAACGAACCG
>QNER01000031.1 GCA_003646175.1 Candidatus Parabeggiatoa sp. nov. 1 | reverse complement strand
GCTATCGTTTTGTCTTTCGTTTTCAAACGTGGGATTTTCAAACGTGATAATAACAGAAATATCTCTAACGAAAATTGGCAGCACCTGTTAAGAATTTGCTTTGGAAATGAAAAACAAGCACAACGATTGTTAGAACACGAAAAACGAATAAATCCTCAATTAACCGATGACGAAGCATGTCGTATGGCTCTGATGAGTTATAAAAGAGACAACCGATAAATTTCTGACGTGGTATATAGTTTGTAAGAATAATAATTTCAGTTAGAAACCTTCAAGGTTTTGGAAACCTTGAAGGTTTTGTCCTAAACTTTTGACGGAAGAACCAACCAGGAGACAAACATGCGCTTTTTACCAATTGGATTTACCAGTATTACGGCTCGATTATCAGGAATATTGATACTTGTCATACTCGGTTTTTCAATCACCGGTGGGTTTGCCTATATCCAAACACGGCATATTGACAAACAATGGCGTGATTTTCAAACGCAAGTGATGACAAGAATTGATTTACTTGAAGAAATTTGCCAAAATTTTGGCTATGGGGGTGCTATTCATCATTTCAAAAATTATGTATTGCGTCAGCAAGTGACTTATCAGCTGCGATTTAACAAAAGTTTTGCCCAACTCCGTGCCGCCCTCAATCGTTATCAACAACTCCCCCATTTAACGCCAGAAGAATCTAAAAGGCTGGCGGATATTATTGGCGTTGCTGAAAAATACCGTGAAAACATCAAAATGGTAGAAGAGATGATTGGGCAACGGAAAAGTGCATTGCAAATTGATGCCGTGGTGAAAATTGACGACACGCCTGCCATCACAGCAATAGCTGCCATCAATAATCAGTTTCATCATCTGGCACAACAACAAACCGAGAAGTTAGAGACAATCTTACGTCTCAATAGTCTGCGTATTATCTCAACTATTATTGTCACAATGATATTGACGACAATACTGATCCTTTTATTGATTCGCAGCATAACTCGTCCACTCAAAAAAGCGGTAGCCGTTGCCAATAATATTGCCGCGGGTAATCTGAATAATCAGATTGACATTAAAACCACTGATGAAGCCGGGCAACTTTTGCAAGCGTTTGCCAATATGCAAAGCCAGTTACGCGAGCGCACTGAAACCGATAAACGGATTGCTAATAAAGCTTTGCGTCTCAACCATGCCTTAGATCATGCCACAACGCCTATTCTGATTGCTGACACTGATTACAACATTATTTACCAGAATAACGCGGTACAACAACTGTTTCACACTGAACAAGAGCAGATTCGCAAAGATTTGCCCCATTTTGAAGCCAATCGTCTGCTAGGTAGCAGTTTTGATGTGTTTCATAAAGACTCCGCCCATCAACGTCAATTATTAGCGAACCTCACCGGCAGTCACCACACGACAATAACCGTGGGCAACTTAACCCTTGATCATATCATCACGCCCGTGATTAATACCGGTGGCGAACATATTGGTGCTGTTATTGAATTCAATAATCGCACCAAAGAAGTGGCTTTGGCTTCCCAAATCAATGCAGTCATCCAAGCAGGCTCAAAAGGCGATTTTCAACAACGTATTAACCTTGATGACAAAACCGGCTTTTTTAAAACATTAAGCGAAAGTATTAATAAAATCATTGAGTTAAACAATGAACTCCTTGCAGACACCATGCGTATTTTCGCAGCTTTGGCAAGCGGTGATTTAACCCAAACCATTTCTCAAAATTATGTTGGGGCTTTTGAACAACTGAAAAACGACGCTAACCTGACCATTGAGAAATTGACGACCATTATCACGACGATCAAGCAAACCGCAGCGGAAGTCAAGAATGCCGCCGAAGACATTTCCCAAGGCAATCTCAGTCTCAGTCAACGCACAGAAGAGCAAGCCGCTTCGTTGGAAGAAACCGCGGCAAGCATGGAACAAATGACCGCCACTGTGCAACAAAATGCTGATAATGCCAAACAAACGACCCAATTAGCTACCAATGCCAGAGAATGTGCCGAAAAAGGTGGCGAAGTAGTCGGTGCTGCCATACTGGCTATAACGGAAATCAGTCGCAGCAGCAAACAAATTACTGACATCATTGTGGTCATTGATGATATTGCCTTCCAAACCAATTTATTAGCACTCAATGCCGCGGTGGAAGCAGCCCGTGCTGGCGAACAAGGGCGGGGCTTTGCGGTGGTGGCTGCAGAAGTACGCAACCTTGCCCAGCGCAGTGCCGCAGCGGCCAAAGAAATTAAAGGACTGATAAAAGACAGCGTCGCCAAAGTTGAAGAAGGCACCAAACTCGCCAAAAAATCGGGCGATACCCTCAAAGAAATAGTCTCGGCTGTGAAAAAAGTCAGCGACATCATTGCGGACATTGCCGCAGCCAGTCAGGAACAAGCTTCGGGTATCCAGCAGGTGAATCAAGCCATTATCAAAATGGACGAGATGACTCAGCAAAATGCAGCCTTAGTGGAAGAGGCCGGCTCCGCCAGTTGTGTGATGAAAGAACAGGCACAGAGTCTTAAAGAGCAGGTAGCGTTTTTCAATGTTGGTGAGCAGGCGTTACCTCAGAACTCTGAGAAAACATCAAGCGTCAATCGCTCTGCCGACAAAAAAACTAACGCACCATCCAAGCCTTTAGTTTCCAATTTTCAGCCAGATAATGACAGTGAATGGGAAGATTTTTAAAGAAAGGGGAAAGGAAAAGAACTGAGTCAGTACATTTGATCTGAAGTTCTTATTTTATCCTTTAATCTAAACAAAACCTCGTCAAAGTATAAAATTGACAACAAAAATCGTAACTACTCAGCCCCAACGGGGCTCCTTATTATAGCCTGGGGCAACGCCCCAGGTGCAGGTGTTTATGATGTGAGAGACTTGTTATTCAGGTTCCCAGGGCGCTGCCCTGGGCTTTAATAAAGCGCCCTTTCAGGGCTGAGTAGTTACCAAAAATAATAAAATAGTTAGTTTCAATTTTGACGGGGCCCTGCTAGTCTAAGAGCAGTACAGGCACTTTCGCTTTCCAGCAATAGCCACTCATTACCAATTACCACTCATAAAACCAGAAAAATAAATATGTTAGACATTGATTTAAAAGCACTCTTTAAACGCCTGAATGCCTATTGCACCCGTTCTATGGAAGAGGCAGCCGGACTTTGTGTTAATCGTGGAAACTATGAAGTGTCCATTGAACACTTATTGCTTATATTGATTGAAGATCAGAATCGGGATGTTCAACTCATTTTGCGTCATTATGGCATTTCACAGGCGCGTGTCGAGAAAAGTCTGCAACATGCCGTCGAAATAGACAAAACGGGTCATACCGGGAGTCCCGTTTTTGCCCCCTTGTTGATTGAATTACTCCAAGAAGCGTGGATGCGAGCTTCGGTTGAAATGCAATTGACTGAAATTCGCTCTGGGGTATTGATTGCGGCATTGGTTTCTAATCCTAGCCGCTATGGGCAAACTCATTATTTCGATACCTTAATCAATATTCGAGCCGAAAACTTGCGCCGTCATCTGTCAAACATCACGGCGGGTTCTAAAGAAGAAACCGCCGTGAAGGAAGTGGAAAAACCGCCTACGGGAATTGCAGCCCGTGAAGATACTGCCTTAGGCAAATATACCATTGATTTTACCGGACAAGCACGGGCGGGTGAAGTTGACCCGGTATTCTGCCGTGACCGTGAAATTCGCCAAATCATTGATATTCTCAATCGCCGTCGCAAAAATAATCCGATTGCGGTTGGAGATGCGGGCGTGGGTAAAACCGCTGTTATTGAAGGCCTCGCGCTCAAAATTGTTGAAGGCGATGTACCCGATGTCTTAAAAAATGCGGAAATCTACGGATTAGATTTAGGCTTATTACAGGCCGGTGCCAGTGTCAAAGGTGAATTTGAAAACCGCCTTAAATCGGTTATTGAAGAAGTTAAGTCTTCCCCTAAACCCATTATTTTGTTTATTGATGAAGCCCATACCTTGATCGGTGCTGGTGGACAAGCTGGGGCAGGTGACGCGGCTAATTTACTCAAACCCGCTTTGGCAAGAGGCGAACTTCGTACTATTGCTGCAACGACTTGGTCAGAATACCAAAAATACTTTGAAAAAGACGCAGCCTTAGCGCGACGTTTTCAACTCGTCAAACTGGATGAACCTTCACCCAAAGAAGCTGTTACTATCCTACGAGGATTGCGTGACAAATATGAACAGGCACATGGTGTGTATGTGCGTGATGCTGCCGTAGAAGCTGCCGCTAATTTTTCCGCCCGTTATATTTCAGGCCGCCAATTGCCTGATAAAGCCGTAGATGTTTTAGACACCGCTGCGGCTCGCGTCAAAATCAGTGTCAGTGCCAAACCGGATCGCCTTTTAGACTTAGAACGTCAAATTCAAACCTTGGAACGAGAATCATCTGCGGTTTGTCGGGATCTAGCCGCTAATGTACGAAAAGAATACGCCATTGAGTTCGATTGTCGGGGTGAGAATAACGAAAGAATAACAGAACTGACTCACAAAATCCGTGAATTAAACCAAGAACGCGAGGCACTCACGCAACGCTGGGAAAAAGAACGCGATGCAGTGACTACCGTACTTGACTTGCGCCAACGTTTAGCTAAAACCCGAGTAGAAGAATGTTTAAAATCTGACTGTGCAACCTTACAAACGGCGTTCAACACTGCTATGACAACATTGGCGGAGATTCAAGGTAACGATCCGCTGATTCACTTTGAAGTCACCCTCGAAGTGGTTAGCCAAGTCATTGCTGACTGGACTGGCATACCAGTGGGCAAAATGGTCAAAAACGAAGTGCAATCCATATTATCCTTTAAAGATTCCCTCAAACAACGTATCAAAGGACAAGATAATGCCATTGAAGCCATTGATCAAAGTATTCGCGTAGCCAAAGTAGGATTGCGGAATCCCAATACACCAATGGGTGCTTTTCTGTTGGTTGGGCCCAGCGGCGTTGGCAAAAGTGAAACGGCTTTGGGAGTTGCCGAGTTACTCTTCGGTGGTGAACGATTTATGGTCACCATTAATATGTCTGAATTTCAGGAAAAACACACCGTCTCTCGTCTCATTGGATCACCGCCCGGCTATGTGGGCTATGGCGAAGGCGGCATACTGACAGAAGCGGTGCGGCAACGGCCTTATTCCGTCGTATTGCTGGATGAAGTTGAAAAAGCCGATTTAGAAGTGATGAACTTGTTTTACCAAGCCTTTGACAAAGGTATGTTATCCGATGGTGAAGGGCGCACCATTGATTTCAAAAACACAGTTTTCTTTTTAACCAGCAACTTAGCAGCCTCGCTGATTACGCAATTGTATATAGCCGAAGAACGTCCGTCATTAGAACGCTTGATAGAAGTGATTCGTCCTACCTTGAGTCAACACTTTAAACCAGCGTTACTAGCGCGTATGGAAATCGTTCCCTACCTGCCAATTAACCGCGATGCGATGGGCGAGATTGTGAAAACCAAATTAGGGCACCTTGCACAACGCTTACAAGACAGCCAAAAAATCCGTTTTACCTATCAAGACGCAGTCGCAGAGCAAATTGTTCAACGCTGCACCGAAGTGGAAACCGGCGCGCGCAATATTGACCACATTGTCAATCACACCTTACTACCCCGCATTGCCAGCGAAGTATTAGCGCAGATGAGCCAAGCGACTTTGCCGGAGACGCTAGAAGTGGGCATTGATGACGCGGGAAATTTTACTTTTCAGTTTTCTAGTTAGTACACAAGAGCGAAAATATCCATAGGAATCAGATTTTAATAACTTCCGAAACTTTTAAACCAAACCGTTTTGAGTTTTCGGTAGTGGTGCAATGTGGGTGACGGAGTCCAAACTTTAGTTTGGCTGTGTGGCGCAAACTAAAGTTGGCCGACTCCTAAACACATATCACTCATATTTCAGGACTACCCATGAATAATATATACATACATCAAATTTTGGGGCCGGCAACCAAAAGACGTTGGGTGGCTACATCAAATTGAGGTCACACCCTGTGCGTGTAACTGTGTGTGACTATGTGAACTCTATTCGAGGTTCAAGTTTGCTATAGATGTTCAGATAAATAGCTTCACGGATAGTATCCCTCGAAGGGATGCTATCCGTTATGGCTTCGTAAATTATTTTTCTGAAAAACTATAGAAAAACTTGAACCTCGAATGTTAAAAGATTTTACAAACTGATAGCTGCTAAGTCCCAAGCATATATACGGTGTTTTTTTTAGGTGTGTGTTCAAATTCACCCAGATGCCTATATGAGCCCATTTTTTAGATCACAGCGCAAAAACTGGTTTGCAACCGGTTCTGGAGCGTTTTGGTTTGAGAATCAATGCCCTGATTGCGGGCGGGTTTTCCACCCGCCGGTGGCCAAAATGATGACCATAACCCTATGGAATAACAAAAATGGCATACTTTTTGCTTGTAGCCCATCATAAGACTGCCCTTGGGAATCCCAAGCACTTAGCCAAATAACCCAAATATCCAAACTGAGAAACCAAATTTAAAAAAAGCTTGGTTTCTGTCTGGGTATATTTTGGGCAGTCCCTTAACAGATAAGCATTTAAAATTTAAATTTTAAGCACTTGTAAGTATCTTCTAAAAAAGTTAACAGTTTATCGAAATAATAGGTAATAGGTAATAGGCTTATAGGCTAATGGCACGCACGATAGAAATTTTGGTTGTGCAAGCCAGCCAGGGGCGTTGCTACGCACCTTCGGTGCTAGGTTTTAAAGCACCGAAGGTGCAAAATTAATATAGCCAGGAGCAACGCCCCTGGAACTTAATTCCTGTCGTGCGTGCCATTAGGCTTATAGGCTTTTTGTTAATTTCAAAAGTGAGTTATTTAGTAGAAGAAAGGTAATGGTATTTTTAAAACCGTTTTTTGATTTCAAACGGCTGTAAGAAAAATAATTTTACCCATTACCCTATCTTTGCCCCAGTTTTTGCTCCGCTGCCAACTGGGGCAAATATCCCATTACCGATGTTTTATGGACAAACTGTTTTCTATGCCAAAATTTTTACCTAGAAACTACTTTTGAAGATGCCAAATTTGAATCACATCTTTTCTTTCTATCTGACTGTGTTGGGAAAAAATATGGACACCATTTCTTTGGGTATTGCCAATTACATCTATTCAGTATGGACGACAGAAACAAACATAACTTATTTGTATATTGACAGTTATGAGAACTTGGTGAATTGGGGCGGTTCTATTCACCAATACGGACTGTTGGACTTAACACCCGGACTGCCGGTGAGTGAACAAGTTAGTTTTCTCGAAGGATTTTTGCCGGTTTCCGATATTCAAGTGCTACGGTTTTTGAGCATAAACGAAGAACAAAGCGCAGATGTGCATATTGTGCCTTTTGATAATGGCACTTATGTGTTAATGTTTGATACCACCTCTGAATATGAACAACAACAAAAAATACAACAACAGATAAATGATCTTAAACTGATAACTTATCAGCAAAACCAGTTGATACGAGCCTTGGAACAGACATTGCAAGAAGAAAAACGCCAGTGTCTGCTGTACAACTAAACGAAAAAGCCGTTTGACTGTGATGAGCCACCACGTCTAGTACCACGAATTAGGGGGATAAACGGATTTAAATTAACAAACCATTGAAGCGTTAGGTGCAACTACCGAGCTTCTTGCAAAACTCTTGGACATAAACGAATAAATCAATAACTTATCTGCCATTAGCTACTCATAACTTATTGATTTATGGTTGAACATTGAAGTTTTGCAAGTCCCACCACCATTTTGTGATAGGGGCAAATCAATTCTTGTGGTTGCCCTTGATATACTTAACGAACACGTTTTTTATAATTCATTGATTTAAAAAGAGAACTTATTTTAATGCCTAAAAATTAATTAATTGATTGAAAAATCAATGAGTGGCATTTGGAGTTACCTTAGCACTTTTTCAATGTTTTATTGACGGGTAAATAGGAATCCAAGATTTATCTTGGAGTCCAAGATTTATCTTGGAACCTGCCAAACATAAAAATAAGGAATGGGGAAATAGTTTATGAATGTTGTGTATTAACTTATTGTTTTTCATAATCATATATTTCACTCCCAATTCCCAATTCCCAATTCCCAATTCCCCGTTCCCAATTGCCAATAAATTTTAAGTTTCATTTATTTTCAATGAGCTAGTTAATATTCAACTTTTGACTAAGGTATTATTAACTCATGTTACGCACAACGCTAGCTCGAGAGTCAATCGGGGCAACCATAAAGGATTGCCCCTACATCTCGTTATAAATTGTAATCGAGGCAAAAATTTTTGCGCGCAAAAACTGATTTCGAGATGGGCAATCCTTCGCGGTTACCCCTTTCATTTAACGGCCATAATTAATCTCAAATCGCGAATAGCAAACAAACGCCTTCGCATTTCATTTAACGGCCGTCAACAATCTCAAATCGCGAATAGCAAACAACCGCTTCGCACCGCCTTCGCATTTAACGGCCATCAATAATTCTTAAATCGAGAATAGCAAACATCGGCGTTCACATTTCATTTAAAAACTCATGTTACGCACAACGCTTCAAAATGATAAAGAAGGCAACCATAAAGGATTGCCCCTACATTTCATTACATATTATAGGGGCAATCCCTTGTGGTTGCCCTCTTTGTGGTTGCCCCCTTTGCGGTTGCCCTTTCACCAAACATCATCATGGTATGGAACTTTCCGCTTTACTGCACAAACTGTGACATCGTCGAGCAATGTGCGTAACATCAGCTATTAAAAAAAACCATATTTATTTTTATTTAATGACTCATTACCCATGCCTTCCCCAAAATCCGCTACAATCAGACAAGAAAATTATTAAGTGACGGAGAATATCAAGTGGCAACACTACAGAAAAAAATTTGTATGATCGGTGATTTTTCAGTGGGAAAAACCAGTTTGGTTGCCCGCTTTGTACGTCAAGCTTTTTCTGAAAAATATCTAACCACTGTGGGCGTAAAAATAGATACCAAACCGGTGAAATTACCTGATGGGCGTGAAGTCAAGCTGATTTTATGGGATATTGCGGGCAATGATAACCTGACAACCGCTACGGCTTCTTATTTACGCGGGGCTGCGGGTTTTTTGCTGGTGGTTGATGGGACACGCCGTCCAACATGGGATAGTGCCTTGAATTTACAAAAGGCTGTCACAGAAAAAATTGGTGACAAGCCTTTTATCATATTGTTAAACAAAGCCGATTTGCGCGAACAATGGGAAATTGATGAATCGCTCATTAATGAAAAAAAACAGCAAGGCTGGAAGTTATTATCTACGAGTGCCAAAACGGGTATGAATGTAGAAGAAACCTTTGTTGAATTAGCCACACAATTGTTGACGTAAAATGGGTAATTAGTGTAGTGATCAACAATATATTGAAATCAATATCGCTTTGCAAATAGTATATATCTTCGCGAATAGCAAATGGTTATTCCCATTGTCAAAGTATTTACTTTATAACTGTTTGATTTAGAATGGTTTTGATAATTGTTATCAGAGAATATTACATAATTATTGTCATGGTAAACACAAAAGGAATTAAAATAAAGGTAGCTACTCAGTCCTGAAAGGGCACTTTATTAAAGCCCAGGGCACCGCCCTTTTCACCAGAATAACAACGAACAAGCCCTGAAGGGGATCGTTAAAATTTTAATGCGCCCAGAAAGGGCTCTCACATCATAAACACCTGCACCTGGGGCGTTGCCTTCATCGTTATACATAAGTCAAAATGTAGCCCACCTCGTTTTTTCTTGCCCACCTTAAGCTTAGACGGTGGGCAAAAAAAAACTTGCCTGCCCCTACATAAATAATTGTCATTAAAATAAAATGCTTAAATATTTGTAACTACTCAGCCCTGAAAGGGCGCTTTATTAAAGCCCAGGGCTGCGCCCTGGGAACTTACATCATAAACACCTGCACCTGGGGCGTTGCCCCAGGCTATAATAATTCGCCCCGTTGGGGCTCAGTAGTTACAAATATTTGTGTATAACGATGAGGAGCGTTGCCCCAGGCTATAAGCACCAAAGGGGCTGAGTAGTTACAAATAAAGAACCAACAATAATTCAAATATTTAACAATTTATATCAATTGTTTAGTGTTTTGAATGAGTACCTTTTATATCCACCATCACTATAATTGAATTTATTCGCCATTCGCCATTCGCTATTTGAGAAGTTAGCAAAATTAGCAATATTGATAGGTATATTATTTTATTTCTTGGAAACTCCCCAATCATTAACTCCCAATCCCTAATCTCAATTCGAGGCAAAAGTGTTTGCGTGCAAAAATTTTTGCCTCCAACCTAATTCCCAATTTTCCATCGAGGAGAAAAAAGACATGGCTACAATCCCTTTAAGTATTGCCAAATATGTCCGCTCAATGTGGAAGGCAGAAATGATTATGACTTATCTTCACATTGACAAGCACGGAAATTTGGTAAATTGGGGGGGAGATCCTCAACATTATGGATTGGACAAGTTGACGATGGGAAAAGCGGCGACTGAACATTTAGGTTTTCTTGAAGGTTTGTTAGAATTTCCTCACACCCAAGTACTGCAATTTGTCAATGTAGGCGGGGGGCGTAGTGCACATATACATGTTGTGCCGTTAGACAATAGCACTTATGTGTTAATGTTTGATGCCACTGCTGAACATGATCGACTGCAAAAAATGCAACAACAGTTCAACGAGTTGAGCATATTGAGCTATCGGCAAAGCCAATTGCTACAAGAATTGGAAAAGGCATACCAACAATTGGCTGAAGAAAAACGCCAAATTGAGCACTTTTTCGCTACACTATTGCATGAATTGCGTATTCCATTGCACCTTATTACTAATGGAACCAAGTTGCTTGATGAAACTCAACTGGCAGAGACACACAAGGCTAATTATTTAGAAAGTGTTAAAAACAATGCCAATTATTTGTTATCGTTAATAAACAATGCACATGATCAAGCTAAACTCAAAGTGGGAAAGGGGGAATTACAACCTAGCGCTTGTGATGTCAAACAACTCTTAGCCAATTTAAAATTACTATTTTTTCCCACTACTCAAGAAAAAGGGTTGATATTTGAAACCAACGTTCAGGCATCAATACCGACGTGGCTGATGATCGATGAATTACGCTTTCGACAAGTGTTGATTAATCTTGTTTATAACGCCCTTAAATTTACTGAGCAAGGTTTTGTGCGAGTCACGCTAAGTTGGCAAACCGATCGCTTGGAATTTGCGGTGGCTGATAGCAGCCCCGGTATTTCACCCGAAACCCAGCAAAAAATCTTTACTGCCTGTCACCATGACAGCACCGCGCACACATTCTCCGGGGCGGATTTGGGGTTAGCAATCAGTCATCATCTTGTCAGCTTAATGGAGGGCGAATTAACCATTGAGTCGTCACTTGGCAAAGGTTCCATCTTCAAAGGTTTTATTCAAGCTCCACTGATTTTACCAACGAACCCAAAAAAAACGATTGAACTAATGATTGAATAAATTATTCTGAACCGGGTGCTTGCCTAATCCGCAGAAAGCCTGATTTCTCACACACACTCGTTTTTTTATCTTTTTGTTCAAGTGCGTTGCCCAAATGAGCAATGCCAAATGAGAATAAGGTAAAATTAAAAACAATTAAAAAGTGGCTGGGCAGTGGGATCGGAAATAGCTCACCAATATGTCCAGAAAATTTTTGCGCTAAACCTTTAAAGTTTGGCAAACCCCAAAGGTTTTTTACCGGGAACAAAACTTTTCTGGACGAGTATAGAAAATTTCAAGAGGACATTTAAGCATGACACCGCGTAGAAAAATCGTGATTGTCGATGATGAACGAAGCATGCGCCTACAACTTGAAGCTATGTTGATAACTGAAAATTACGATATCACGTTATTAGGCGATGGCAAAGAATTGCTCGACAAACTGCCTGAACTTATGCCCGATTTAATTATCCTTGATTTAATGATGCCTGAAGTGGATGGTTTGGAAGCGTGTCGATATATTAAAAACAATAGCCAATTTCAACATATTCCAATTATTTTAGTCACAATTACCGGTAAAAAAGCGTTAGCACAAGGACTGGAAGCAGGTGCAGTTGATTTTTTACAAAAGCCGGTAAATAAAACGGAATTACGGGCGCGGGTACGTTCCATGCTACGCATCAAAAAACAATACGATGAACTCCAAGCCACCTTGCGTATGCGCGAAGAGTTGTCGAATATGATCGTGCATGATATGTCCACTCCGATTATTTCCGTGCTGTTACATGCAACCTTGATGACAGAAAAAATCACTGACACAGAATTGCTCTCTCATCTGGAAATGATTCGTATGGCAGCGGATCGCCTTGATTCATTTGTCAATGATATGTTAGTGTTGGCAAAAATGGAGGAAAGTAAGCTACGTTTAAACCCCTCGGTGGAGAACATTAATCAATTGGTTTTAGATGCGGAACAACACTTTAGCATCATCGCACAGTCCAAAGGTATTGAACTGAAGTTAGCGTTGCCTACCTTGCCGCTCAAAATGTCTGTGGACAGTAATTTATTTCGCCGCGTCATTAGCAACTTGCTTGCCAATGCCTTGCAGTATTCACCCAGCGGCACAACGGTTACGTTGAACTTGAGCGTGAGATATACTGATGATAATGAGCCGCATTTACACATGCAAGTGATTGATCAAGGTGCGGGCATTCCGGAAGAATACCGTCATCGAATCTTTGAAAAATTTGAAGTGGTTGATTTAAAAAAGAAAGGTGTGCCTCAAATTGGGCTAGGATTGACGTTTTGTAAAATGGCAGTGGATGCCCATGGTGGGAATATTTTTGTAAAACCTAATCATCCGCAAGGCTCGGTATTTGTGGTGGAGATTTAATAGTTATCTGATAACTTCCACTTGATGTAAAGTTTTTTTGGTAGCGTGGGCAAAGTCCTTTTTTTGCCCACCTCGACGGTGTATGGTGGGGTGATAAAAACCAAGCCATTTTGGTTCCGCATTGAGAAAATATTTATTTAAAAAGAATGATTGTTTTAGAACCCTGTTTTCATTAATAATTAATACTTCACAATTTTTATCACCCCAGGTGTCTGGTGGGCAACACGTTGCCCACCCTACATTACTTGATGTAAAGTTTTTTTGGTAGGGTGGGTAAAGTCCTTTTTTTGCCCACCTCGATAGATTTTGGTTCCGCATTGAGAAAATCTTTAAACAGAGTGATTGTTTTAGAACCCAGTTTTAATTAACAATTAATACCTCACAATTCGCTATATAGATGTTCAGAAAAATAGCGTAACGAAACGGATGCTATCCCTTCTTAGGGATAGTATCCGTTAACTTCGGCTTGTGAAATTAATTATCTGAACATCTATAGAAGTTTTTGCGCGCAAAAACTTCTATAGCGAACACAATTTAATTTTTATCACCCCAGGTGGGCAACAAAAAGACGTTGCCCACCCTACATCCGACATTCCGCATACCTTGATTTCAAATTTATATTTTATAAATTATTGATTTATTTATTGATTTTATTTTTTTTGAACCGATTCATAGCGCACGGTCATACCTGTCACCCTAAATAAACTTCACAAAAAATGGTTTTTTTGACAGGCGGCTGGACTCAAAGCTTACTGGGCTTTTTGATTAAAAAAATCGCCCAACACACTTTATTTTAATGCGTTATTAGCTTGAGTGTGCATTGAAACGATTTCATAAAATTTGATAATAAATCAATAGCATAAAGGTATGCGGAATGTCGGCTACATTACTAAATAGCTTGCATTCCCAAGCGATTGAACAACAGACGATCCTGATCACAAGCCTGATTGCCAGCCGTCAACAATTTTTCGCCATAGAAAATTGAGTTAGCACCAGCGAGAAAACATAACGCTTGTAATTCATCACTCATTTCAGCGCGTCCAGCGGACAGGCGCACGTAAGAAGCCGGCATTAAAATCCGTGCCACCGCAATACAGCGCACCATGTCAAACGGATCGCTTTTATCAACATCGGCTAAAGGTGTCCCCGCCACGGGCACTAACTGATTAATTGGCACACTTTCTGGGTGAACCGATAAATTGGCTAACGTTTGCAAAAGCGCAGCGCGATCATTCAAACTCTCCCCCATACCAATAATACCGCCACAGCACACGTTGAGATTGGCAGCACTCACATTGGCAAGCGTGTCGAGACGATCCTGATAAGTATGGGTACTGACAATGTTATTATAATAAGTGGCTGACGTGTCAAGATTGTGGTTGTAATAATCCAAGCCGGCTTCTTTTAACTGGTGCGCCTGCGCGGCATCCAACATGCCTAAAGTCATGCAGGTTTCTAAACCAAGTGCTTTGACAGCTTTTATTATATCCAAGATTTTCTCAAAATCGTTTGATTTTGGACTACGCCATGCCGCTCCCATACAAAATCGGGTTGCACCATTGGCTTGCGCCGCGCTGGCTGCACTAACCACCGCCTCCAGCTCCATTAACGGTTGAGATTCGACTTGAGTATTAAAGCGCGCACTTTGCGAACAATAGGCGCAGTCTTCTGAGCAAGCACCCGTTTTGATATTCAACAAAGTACTCAATTGCACCTGATTCGGATTAAAATAAGCACGGTGAGTACATTGTGCTTTAAACACTAATTCGTTAAAGGAAAGTTCAAATAATTCACTAATTTCTGTTAATTTCCAATCGTGACGCACGATAGGTTGTTCGATAATGGGATTTTCTTTTAGCATGATTGGTGGAAATGAAATATAGTTTTTCAGATTATTTCAGTTATAAACCTTCAAGGTTTTGGAAACCTTGAAGGTTTTGCCCTAAGTATTTATTCTGAACGTCTATAGTATAGACTTTTATAAAATGGGAGTTAATGTTTAACCGTAATCCAGTAACTGCAAGGTAATATATTCGTAAATAACGAATAACTACCCACCGTTACAAATTTAACAACTGAGCTTTTATTGTCTTTTAAAGCTCAAGCAACGACATTGGCTGAGCCCTTACGAGCCAATGCCAAAAGTTCAATTTTAGCCAGTGCTAAATATAATAGCAAAAGCATTATACTTATCCAGAAAAGTTTTGTTCCCTGTCAAATCTGTTTTGAGGAGTCCCAAAATCCACTCAAAATACGGTTCAAAACTCACGTAATTTTTTGAAAGAAATTATTCACTCATCTTGAAAATGAAGTGAAACTTACCATAAGTTCTATTTATATTCAATAAATTAATAGGATAGCTCAGATGATTGCCCGCATGAGCGAAATGATTACAGTCCCCAAATCTGTTACAATCAGTTTTTTCCATCTAGGTAATAGGTTTGAGGTTTTAAGTCAATAAAAATCATGGGCTAAACCATAGGTTTTGTTTGAGCATTAGGAATTTTAGGTTTTTTGAGAATAACTGATACTCGACTTTACAAGTTTATAGTCTGACAACAATAACTACAAGGATTGTATATAATAAAGGATTTGAGAAACGAGCATAACGAAAGTCGACTTTTTCCAATACAGCAATGACAAGGAAATAACGATAGAATGGTGTTTTTATTTCATGCACGTTTGCCTTTTTAATCGAATTTGTTCATTGCAATAAATGAAGAAATCCTTTTTTATATACAATCCTTGTAGTTATTGTTTGAGTTTAGCAAAAACTTGTAAAGTCGAGCGATAGTGAAGCTATTACCCTCGAACCATTACCCATTACCCTCCAAAACTCAAAAACTGAAGCTTGCAATGACACTTAAGACTAAACTCACCCTGATTTTAATTCCACTGGTAGTCATTCCCATTGTGCTACTCGGCAAACTGTCGTATGAATATGTCGTATCGATCACAACCAAAGCGGTGTTAACGCAAATGGGCGTACTCTTGGATCAAGTCAATCAAGAAGTACAACTCCATTTACAGATTGCACATCGCGATATTGATCGGTTGTCAGATGCCAGCGAACTGAATGATTATTTATTTCAAGAGTTTGCTAGTCCAGCCATGCAAGTTCACATGTCACGCTGGTTTGAAAGTTACAAGCATGATTATTATCAACTGAGTGTCTTGTTGCCCGATGGAACCAAAGTCATTCACTTTCCCAATGACAATAGTAAAAGTAACGTGGACGTTAAAAACCAAATTCAGCCTTTGTTAAAGAGCCAAAACGCTTCTCAACCCATTTATGTCTCTTTTGTTCCAGATAAACCAGAACCTCATTTTCTTATTGCTAAAAAACTGTTCCCAAATTCACAGAAAGCCAGTGCAAACGTTTCACCAGCCTATTTGTTGATTACTAAACACCCAGATTTTCTCACCAAACATATCAAAAGCGGTGAAATTAGTAAAAACAGTTACTTACTTGTCACCAATGAACAAGGACAGGTGTTATATCAACCTAAGCACAGCATGACAAGCACCCTATCTCAGTTGCCGAGTTCACAATGGGCTCAATTGCGTCAGCAAATCCCTAAGAACCAGCCATTGAAAGTCATGCTTGCGGGACGTAGCGTATATATGCAAGGTTCATTGTTACATGATAACTTATACTTGTTCGCGCTACTGCCCGAAGAAGATGTCTTAGCCACCGGGCAACCGGTTAAAATAGGGTTTGCTATCGCTACCTTGATAAGTATTGTGGTGACTTTTATTTCGCTTTTTTTCGCACTCAATTATTTGATTATTCACCCAATACGCATTCTTGCCGAAGCCAGTCGCAAAATTGGCACAGATAACTTAGATATACAATTGCCTTCTCGCCAATCTGATGAAATCGGCTCACTTTATGTTTGCTTCAATAATATGGTTGTGCGTTTGCGCACCGCGTTGCAGGAAATTGAACGTGAATATGCCGAGTTAGAAGAAAAAGTACGAAATCGCACTTTAAGTCTTCAAAAATTAAACTTTGAGTTAGAAAAAGAACGTCAAAAAGCCGAAACGGCTAATCAAGCGAAAAGTGAATTCATTGCCAACATCAGCCATGAATTACGCACACCCATGAACGGCATTTTGGGGATGGCTCAATTAATTTTAAATACCCCTCTTTCAGAAAAACAATCTCAACAACTCAATATCCTTTACGATTCAGGTAAAACATTATTACATATTATCAATGAGTTGCTTGATTTAACCAAAATAGAAGCGGGGAAAATGGAGTTAGAGACAATCCCTTTTGATTTGTTGCAAACGATTGAAGGGGCTGTTGCCATATTACGTAACCGCGCACAAGAAAAAGGTTTAACTTTAGAGATACAAGCAGGTGACAATATTCCTCAACAAGTTGTGGGTGATAACACTCGCTTAGGACAGATTGTACGCAATCTCATGGCTAATGCCATTAAATTCACCAATAAAGGTGGTATTTTTGTGCAAGTCATGTTGGATAAAATTGTTGATGGTAATGCCGTCTTAACAATTGCCGTCATTGACACCGGGATTGGAATTCCACCAAACGAAGTGGCTAATTTGTTTAATAAATTTCATCAAGTTGATGCATCTACCAGTCGCAAATATGGAGGAACTGGCTTAGGTTTATTTATTTGTCGCCAATTTGTAGAACTCATGGGGGGAAAAATTGGCGTAGAAACAGCACCAGGAAAAGGTTGCAAGTTTTGGTTCACTCTCACCTTGCCAATTGTGGAGGTGCCTACCATAAGCTTGCCCAGTTCTACATCACCGCCAAAGTTACCACAAAAAGTCTCCAAAGTCCCCGTGCCAAAGTCAACTTCTGCACCAATGCCTGATGTCCGTATTTTGTTAGTAGAAGACGATAAAATCAACCAAATAGTCGCCCAAATGACGCTAGAAGAATTTGGCTATCAACTGGATATTGCCAACGACGGGCAAGAAGCTGTAGACATGACGGCTAATCAACATTACAACTTGGTGCTAATGGATGTACACATGCCGGTTTTAGATGGCTATGCGGCTACCCAACGTATCCGTCAACGTGAGCAAAATACTGATACCCATTTACCCATCATCGCCATGACTGCCGATGTTATCTCCAGTGACTTAGAAGCCTGTTTAGAAGTAGGTATGGATGATGCTTTGACTAAGCCCATCGTAAAAGGAGTCATTGAACAAATGTTAAACAAATGGCTAGCAACAAAGGAAACGCCAGCTTTAGAGAAAGTTCCAGAGCAGCTGCCAAACATTTTGTTAGTAGAAGACAACGAGACTAACCAGATTGTGGGAAAAATGATGCTAGAAGAAATGGGCTTGAAAGTGAATATTGCCAACGACGGGCAAGAGGCTATAGACATGACTGTCAAAGGACATTATGACTTGGTGCTGATGGATATACACATGCCTATTTTAGACGGCTGCACCGCGACTAAACGCATTCGCAAACGTGAACAAAACACAAATACCCATTTGCCTATTATTGCGATAACCGCGAGTGCCACAACCGAAGACATAGAGAGATGCTTGGCAACCGGCATGGATGATTTTTTGGCTAAACCCCTCGCCCAAACGTCTCTCACTCAAATGATCAACAAATGGTTGACTACCATCAAAGATAAATCTTCTATTAATTAGAACTGAAATATGGGTTATTTTTAGGAGTCCAAACTTTAGTTTGGGGGTGGCAAACTAAAGTTTGGACTCCTTCACCCACATTGCACCACTACCCCTAAATTGACTTATTAAAAAATCTCCTTATTAAATAATCCGAAAAAACCTTTTTTCTTTACTACCTTTTGTTCGGCAGCAGCGAGTTTTTGTTCTTGCGTGCGCACCCATTCATCAAATTCTTCATAATCTGCCACGGCTGACGTTGGCTTTTTGTCGGTAGCCAGTTTTTTACTGGGTGTTTTTGAAGCTTCTCGTGATCCCAATTGAGAAATATTTTTCCATTGGTGCGATACCCGATTTTTTTCACGCAATACGAGAAGATTATTGGGTTCCCTTAAGATGTATTTAGCCAATTCATCAAGCCATTGGTTATTAATTTCTTTAGGCTGGAGAGTGTAAAACTTCTGGCCTAATTCGGTAAAGTTTGTCACTGTCAAATCAATTGTGCTGGTTTCAAAATGACTCACAAACTCAAATTCAACAAAAATCACCAATTCGACTATAAACAGTGCCGCAATGAAATGGAAATTAGCATCAGTTTCTTCATCGCAGGTGAAACGTATGTGATGTTTCACAAAATACTCTTTCTGTAACGCCACTTCACGTTTTTTGTGTTTTTTAATACGGAGTTTGTATGGCGCTTTACATTTACAGCGCAAAATAATGTTGTCACTGGTGTCTATCGAATCTGCACGTTTTTTCAAGTGAGGGTAGAGCGTGGTGCTTTTTATCGCTTCGAGTTCGTCAATGAGTAATACTCGATAATCTTGTTGTTGAAAATCATCAATGGAATCATCATAGCCTTTGATTTTGTAACTTGCCCGCGTATCAAGTTTAAGAATGTTAAGTTGCTCAATCATTTCACGCAGGTAGCGGCGCAACTGTTCTAATGCCGGTTTAACCTGAGTACGAAAGAGTTTTTCTCGTTGCGCTTGTTGCTGTTTTCTTAGCAATTCCTGTGCTTGTTCCTGTTTTTGGCGAGCTTGCGCTTCATCCTTCAATTGTTCAAGATAGCTCATGGACACCTCAAAAGATAATTGCTGTAATAATACTGTCTTTTCGTTTATTTTCGAGTGCCTAGGGCGTGTCATCAATTAGGTGCTCCCCTGAAAGGGGATAACATACCAGCCCAGGGCAACGCCCTGGGATTATGTGCATAATGATATTAAGCGGGCGGCGGGCGTGACATAATGTATC
>QNER01000030.1 GCA_003646175.1 Candidatus Parabeggiatoa sp. nov. 1 | reverse complement strand
GGCGGCTGTACGCCTGGTGCTTACTTTCAAGCACACATCATTTAAGTTATCCTTAAGATTTCTCTTAAGTCCCCTGTTTATATAGCCTTATTAGGCTACTTTCGCAGTGAACGGGTCGCACGATCTAGAAAGATTAGCCGTTAGGCGTAATCCACCATCTTAAATTCATAACTCCTTAATTCCCAATCTACGCAAAAGTTGACAGTGTAGCAAAAACTTTTGCGTAGTTCCCAATTCGCGGCCAAAGTTTTGGCGCGCAATCTTCTTAAAACCAATCTTTTGCTCCGGCGCAAAGACGCAAAGGTGCTAAGTATTATTCGTCTTAGCGTCTTAGCGACTTAGCGACTTTGCGTGAAATTAAAATATGCCTCACAGATTGAAATTATTTTTCTGAAAATCTATAGTACTCAGGAGTCCAAGATTTATCGATGAACCGGCCAAACTAAAGTTTGGACTCCATAACTCCTTAATTCCCAATCTACGCAAGTGTTTTTGCTCAGCAAAAACTTTTGCGTAGCTCCCAATTCGCGGCCAAAGTTTTTGCGCGCAAAAATTATTGCTTCAAACCCAATTTCCAATTTCCAATTTGGCACCCTTCAATAAAGGATGCGGTGAGAAATTAGATTTTTCCCAAACTTTAGGTGCTAAAGTTAACGGATACTATCCCATCGAGGTATAGCATCCGTGAAGCTTAAAGTTGACGGATACTATCCCATCGAGGTATAGCATCCGTGAAGTTTTATCCATCAAATCCTTCAATGCGTTGTACTCAGGGTTAACCTACCATTCAAAAATCTGGCTTAGGGGTAAACGAATATCCATTAACTCATTGATGACTTCATTATCACCCATATCAAAAGTTTTATGTTGATCAGGTTGTGAGTAAACATGTAACACATCCACCGAAGGTTCAACCAACCAACACGATTTAACCCCAAGTGCAAAATAGGCATCAAACTTGGCTAAAATTTCCTCAATGCCTTGGTGGGGTGAAATAACTTCAATTGCCAATAAAGGCATCTCAACCATTTTTATAATATCACGCCGCTTGCGCTTAACGGTGTTAGGATACACGCACAGATCCGGGATAAGTTCCTTTTTCGCTTTAAGACCAAATTGAGTTAATTGGCCGGCATCCAAAATTCTGTGACGACTCTGAACCGTTTCTCGGCCAATAACAATCCCGTTATTTCGCTTTGCACAATACCATGATTTAACGAGCCCACTTTCTTTTCCCTATTTTCAAAAACCTCATCTTCAAAAACTTCATCTTCAAGTTCTATGAGTGTACTCATAACTCGCTCCAAAATGTGCAAGTATTTTGTGATGCTATCGCTTGTTTTTGCGATAGTATCACTTTTGCGGTAATTTTGTGATGCTATCGCTTGTTTTTGCGATAGTATCACTTTGATAGTATCACTTTTGCGGTTCACAAATTGTCAAAGTTAACGGATACTATCCCATCGAGGTATAGCATCCGTGATGTGAAGTCGCTAATCACGTTGTACTCAGGTTTTTTTTTTATAAAAGCAGGCAAACAAGAGCCATCGGCTAAGGTGGCACAGTCTAAAACATGCATGTTGGGCAGTTTCATTCCCAAAGATGGTTTGTTGGCGGTTTTATTGAGCACCGCAATGGTTTTTAACGGGTGTTCACGTTGCCCTTGCAAACGCCGGCAATAGCGCAATTGTTCCCGCACCCATTTCACGGACTTTGGATCATAAGGCACAATCATCCCATCACACTCCAGCAAGTTGTCTTCTAAATCTTGACGCTTGTCGGCCGGAGAAATATCTTCTTCTAATAGAGGCAGACTAAAACTCACCCCCTGTTCATCCAACAATTCGCCAATTTCTTCAGCCAAGTCCTGATCTTCCAGCGTGGTATTGATAAAAATCAAATTATCATTGATTTCCATTGGCGCAGAAGATTGCGACGGGTTAGCGGCTTGACGTTTTTCGGCCGCCAGACGTTTTTCGGCTTCGCGCCGTTTTTTGGCCTCAAATTCTTCCAACTTAAGGCGGATATGATACTTAAATTCCTCCAAACTGGAAGCGCTCACCGTTACGGCCCCAAAAAAATCTTTGATCACCAGGTTGAGTACCGTCGTTAAATCTAATTTGGGATCGCGCCATTGTAATATCGGTAAATCTTTAACCATTTGGGCGCAGCCATGTTGCAATTGCGGGGTACTCATGCCGGGGGGACGTTGCGGTACACAGGCACTTAATACTTGCAAAAATAATGTTGACTTATGCAAATCCACATCAATGGCCTGTTGCAACTGTTCGGCCGCATTGGCCCTGGCAAAAAAATACCGGCTATCCGGTAAAACTTGGAACTGCCGTTGTTCAAGATAACGCTTGACATCGTTACGCTGTTCTTGTAAATCATCTGTCACTTCAGCCAAGAAAACCGTCGCCCGTGGGCCCTCTTGCTGAATAATATACCGATTCTCAATGGTTTGCTGCACGGTTTTATTGCCGGCCACAATATCGCCCCCGGCTTGTAAATTAACATCACCGCCCACATCGCCGATATGGACACCACCTTCACTAGGCTGTGTCTGCTGGGCCGAGGCCTGGAGAGATTTCAGTTTACCAGCGAGTTGCACAACCAGATCATCAATTTTTTGATGATACACTTGTTCTTCGGGATCTGGCATCAATGTGCATAATTGACCATCTGCATTCATTTTCCAAAATTGGTAAATGGCCAACCCTTGGATTTCTGGAGGCCGATCAATAATCGTCTCCAGTTCTACCACAAACACGCGCCCGGCACTTTTACCCACCTGCCGCAGCGTGGTGAGGCCAGATAGGCTTTGGACAAAATCACTAGCAAAGTCGCCGAATTTGTCAAGTGTTCGGCCGTTTCTGGGGTTTCATTCATGCACAGCGAATAAGCCGAGAGTTTTAACCCGTGCTATTAGTGCCGTCACCCAACCGGTATCGGCATACGGTGCATTATCGTCGTGAACATAGATCACGAAAATATCATGTTTAAAATCAGGAACATAAGCTGACATAGTCGTCAGAGCCTCTCGCCAAAAATGGGTAATTGGTAATTGTGCAATTTTACGGATGCTATACCTCGATGGGATAGTATCCGTTTTAAAAGAAAATCACGGCCGGTTTCGTACAAAGTTCGCCTGAAACGAATGATAAACTACGCTGTTTTTTCCTACAAGGTTCGCCTTGTACTCCTTTAAAATAACGCCTGGTTTCGTACAAGGTTCGCCTGAAACGAATGATAAACCACGCTGTTTTTTCGTACAAAGTTCGCCTGAAACGAATGATAATATGATCGAGGCAAAAGTTTGCTCCGCAAACTTTTGCCTCGATCATTGTCAAGCAAAATGTCTTATAAAAGGAAATTATTCTCTTATCAATCCGAGAATGAAGGAAAGAAGTTGTACTCTCCATATAACAGTTTAGGGCAAACCAAACAAGTGCTGTGCGCTCAATAAGAGTGGGGCGCGGCCAAACTTTGTCAGCTAAATCGGATGCTTTCTCAACCAATTTTGTCGCATTGTCAAGCAAATCGCCGGCCGCATTCAAAGGGCCTTCTATCGCATCACGTTTTTCTGACGAGGGCTCTTGTTCCGCTGGAATTTGCGCAGCTTCATCTTTGGCAACCTTTAGGGCCTTAACTTGCTGCATGACTGCCATGACAATGGCATCTTTTTCAGCAATTGCGTGCGTAACTCATCAACCTGTTGGACAAATGCTTGTTTATCCTGTTCTTGTTTAAAACCGGTTGTGATGGTTGTTGTTGTCGTCGTCGTCGTGGTTGTAGTTTTATCGCCAGCCACCACATCTCCGCCCGCTTCAACTGAGACATTACCACTAACACCGCTGATATTAATTAAAACCGCCTTTGCTAGGTTTGTCGCTCATTGATATTTTCCTTTGAGTTTGGGGATTGGGAATTGGGAGCGCGCCTAAAGTTTTTGGGATCAAAAACTTTAGGCGCTATTGGGAATTGGGAATTTTGGATTTATAAATTATGAATAAAAAGCAATAAATAAATTATGAATAAAAAACAATAAGTTAATAAATAATTCTCCGTTCCTTAATAAATAATAAACCATTCCCCATTCTTAATGAACGATTCCTCTTTTAACATTATCTACAGCAAAAAGTGTTTCAATCATTGCGAATATTTTGGGGATTCATCCATAATGAACGAAACACCCTGCAAGCCAGTTTTCGTTCAGACGTTATATAAAAAAAAAGCAGAATACTCAGAACTCGGTAGTCCTACAAATCAATAGAGGTGTTTAAACCATGGGAATTGGGTTCTACGCAAACGTTTTTCTATAAAAACTTTTACATGAAAGCCTATTCACATTCAACCCTTTCAACTTTTTCCACAGGTTCCACCTGTGGCTATTCACATTCAACCCTTTCAACTTTTTCCACAGGTGGAACCTGTGGCTATTCACATTCAAATACTTACGGGTAAGGAGCTTTGGCAAATTGATATAATAAGAAAAAATCAACGCCTCCAACCTTTCTGGGTTGAATGTGAATAGCCCTAGTACCCTGTCAACTTTGTTTTGACGGGTAACAATAACTTGGCTCAGGAGTCCAATCGACTTTTGCGTAGATTTTAGTTTGGACTGTCCAAGATAAATCTTGGACTCCTGCTACCCGTCAATAGAACATTGACAGAGCACTAGGTGAAACCTAGGGAAAAAATCAACGCCCCAACCCTGAAAGGGTTTTTCAGGCTAAAGTTTCGCTCCGCGAAACTTTAGCCTGAATAGCCCTAGGTGAAACCTATGGAAAATTTTACCCCTTTAGGGTAAGTACAGTAAGCGGAAAAATAGAAATGCGCCCTCTATAGGTATAGTTTTCAGGTAGTTTTTTTCAGGCGTGGTTAACTTGCACGAGTCGTGCAAGTTAACCTAGAACGAAGGGTTACAAATCATTTAGAATTTACATTGATTTGATATTGTGGGGTTTGCGTGGGCTGTTCTGGATCGCGTGTATAAATGGGCAGCCCGGTTTGTTTCATCAGCGTTTGCCAACTCGGTTCATCCGAGGCCAGATTTTTATTTAAGCTATTTAGAAAAGCTTGAGTAAAGTATCCCCCATTTCGGCTATCACCCCAAGAGAGTTGCCCCGGCGTAGAACTAGACGCGACGATGTAACCTCGGTAATTAAAAAAAAGTTGCTGATAGTTCTCCGGTTTCGGTGTCACTGTTGGTTCGCTGCCCTTACTGATAGGAACGGTATCAATAAAATTGTTACACGCATCAACCATAGCAAGAAAAAAGCGCGGTTTTTTCTCCTTTAACTTAGTCACAACCAAATCTAAATCCAAAAAACCGCCCCCGATGACCATAGAAGGCCATCTTGAACCGTTATCGAAATTGACACCGTGACCTGAATAATAAAAAATCACGATATCATTGGTTTCTACTGGAAGCCTATTCAAGACATCATTCACGTTGTCATGCCTGAACTGTTCGCCAGAAATAGATTGAACGTTGATTTTGAGCCCGGTGTTTTCCTTAATGGCTTGTAATAATGTGTCCATGTTTCCTATATCTATTTCAACACTGCTGCCGATATTGACATCATAGGTGTCAGCCACGATAACCGCGTGAAGAACAGTTGCGACAAAAGGCGGTGTGGTTGACTCATCAGCTTCCTCAACCCCAGCCAGCTTATTCGACTCACTGACATCCTCATCTGGGTTGTTACCAATAATAGGGGGAGGAATCGACTCATTAGAGTCCTCTGCTGGGTTATAAATGCTACAAGCAGAGAATAGTAACAACAAAGTCAAAGTTAAAAACAAGAAGTATTTTTTTTGCATTATTTTGTGAACCATCAAAATATCAAAAGTTAGCATTATACATTCTGTAAAATTTTCTGCAATCACTGCACAGAAAAAAGACTTTAAACTATCGGTTCTACATTTTGGAATTTTTTATGGCACCCTTCAAAAGTATAGTATTTCAGATAAATAATTTTGGCAGGAGTCGGCCAACTTTAGTTTGGAAGGTCCAAGATAAATCTGGCCGACTCCTGTTACTCGTCAATAGAAAATTGACAAAGTACTAGTGCAGGATCGCTTTAGTCCCCGTACAACTTCCAAACTGGGGCAACCATAAAGGATTTTCCCTATAATAATAATTGATATTATAGAAACAATCCCTTGCGGTTGCCCTCTCTCTAAGGTGGTCTGGGGATTGGAGCGATCGTGCACTAGATAGTTCACTATTCAACATCACAATTTAACAACAAATCCTCTTTTCTCCCTCTACGTCTGGCTACAAAATGTTTGCCATTTTGAACAATCACTTCGGCGGGCATCGGCGCGCTGAGGAAATATAATAAACTGGCCGAAAAGCCATAAGCCCCAGAATTAAAAATACTGATAATATCGTTGATTTCTACATGAGGCAACTCAACCTCATTGGTAAACACATCCATGCTGGTGCATAAAGGGCCGCCAATAACCACACTGCCTTCATTAGGCTGATTCATCTTATTGGCAATAGCGGTGGGATATTTCTTATTCATTCTAATCGGTAAAAAGGCATGATTTATCCCACCATCAACGATAGCGTACTTTTTTCCTCTGGATTCCTTCACGCTAATGACTTTCGTCAAAAAAATGCCAGCGTCTGACACGATGAATCTACCCGGTTCTAACACAAAGCGGGTTTCAGATAAACCATATTCTTGAGACATTTTGTTGATTAACGCCGTTAATCCGTTGCCAAAATGTTCCACATTAAGCTCTGGCTCGGTTTCATTGTAAGGTACGCCTAACCCACCGCCAAAATTGAGACATCTGATGGGAAGTCCAAATTGTTTAGCAGCACGAACGGCAATTTTTAACGTATTTTCTATATTTTCCAGTAATACGCCATGATCAAGTATTTGTGAACCCACATAAACATGTATGCCCAATAGTTCAATCCAGTCAAGGCTTAATGCGGTTTTTATGATTGTTTCAATCTTTTCTTCATCTATACCAAATTTTTGTGAACCCCCGCCGGTTTGCATTTTCACCTTCGTGACAGTGTGTATTGGGTTAACTCTGATACACACCCTGACTGGGCGATGTTCATTTTTGGCAATCGCATCAAGACGATAGAGTTCATCCATTGATTCAACATTGATGGTGTGAATGCTACTTTGGATGGCATATTGTATGTCTTCATCCGTTTTGCCCGGCCCATTATAGACAATATCTTTACCCTTAAATCCGGCCTTTAAAGCAATGTAGAGTTCTCCTGCGGACGCAACTTCCGCCTTCGCGCCTAGCGAACAAAGAAATGAGCAAACGCTTAGGTTCGGATTAGCCTTAATGGCGTAGAATATTTTTACATTGGAAGGTATTGAGCGTTTCAATGTTTCATATTGTTGTCTGATAATTTCAAGATCATAAACATACAGTGGCGTGCCGTATTCTTTGACAAGTGTTAAGACGTTGACATTTCCTGCCAGTAGAATGCCATTTTTCTGTTTAAAATATTTATTAGCCATAAGTTTTTATTTGTTTTTAGTTGTGTTTTCGCGTTCCTATGTGCCCGCTTCACGATCATGAATTTTGGACGCTGGTGCGGACTTTAATGGGCTCCCACAAAGGCGCGCTCATTGTTATACCTAAATAATCAAGTAATTGATTTTACTATATTTCCTAGTTCCCACGCGCTGGTGTGGGAATGCCGGTGGCGACGCTATAGCGTCGCCACCGGCCCACAAACATTGGACGCTGGCGCGGACTTCAATCGGTTCTAACAAAGGCGCGTGGGAACCAGAAAAATTCCATTTGGTAATGACTGAAGCAACGCTCCGCGTTGCAGGACGCAGAGCGTTCTTGAATGAATTCCCAAACAGAGTTTGGGAACTAGAAAAGGGCAAATAAGTACTGAAGCATGACATCTGGTATCTTCTAGTCAAGGGCAAATACATGGAACAGCCCTACCGGCATCGTCTTTTGGGGGCGAATCGGTGTATTCGCCCATATGTCATGATTAGGTACTTAAGAATCCTTTGTAGTCCTCTACATTGCCATTGTTGAGACAACATTCTATCATTTGCCGTCCCAGAGGAGACAAACCGGGCTGGAGAAATTGCTTAAGATGTTCATGAAAATAGGCAAGCAATATCTTTGCGCCTTGATCATAACCCTCGTTACCAACTTCTAGTTGCGTATTCACTTCTAAGAACCAGTGTGACACCCTGGTTCCTTCAATACGCATAGTTCTGAGTGCATAACCGAGCAAAGCACATCGTGCCGCAACGATTTGCTGTTCCTTAAATCGAGCATTTCCTCTTCGTGCCAGATAATCACGCACTAGCCACTGTGACATAAAACCGGTTTGCCATGCCCCTATGTGTTGGTTAGGAATCAGTATGTACTGTGTGCGCTCCGTTTGTTCAATTTGGCGTAGAAGCAGATTCGCTTGCTCGACTTTTTTACCCGTTGAAAACGGCCAATAACTTCCTACCCCTTCACTACTCATACTCTCAGTGTCAACAATACTAGGATTGCTAAAGCCACGCGGGGCGACCAAACGCCACAGCCAAGCCAATGCCGGTGGTAGAATATGAACCATTCCTATAATACCGTAAGTCGGTTTTTCTCGTGTACAGGGTGGAGTCCGAATACCCATACTCCGAATATCTATACTAACGGGTTCCCGCGCCACAATGTCTGGAATGATTGAACGTGGTATGATAACTCGTGGATTTGGGCAGGTGATACCGGGGCTGTCTTCAATATGTTCCCAAATTAATGCCCGACTGCCCGGAACGGCATCAATATTAAAGAATAACAAAGGCTTTGATGGGGCTGCGGTTAGCTTTTCCAGTTCCGGATCAACGCCATACTCGTTGATATGATCAACACGGACGAACCAACCATCCTCAGCATCCATGAGCCAAAGTTTGCCGTTATCCTGTTGGATATCTGGATGGCACAGTGCCATATCGTCACAAATTGGATGCAAATCGCAAGTGCGTTGAATCTCCACATAACGTTTTTCACCGGTAACGAGATTATGCCCTTTTAACATCCTGCCATCGGGCAAACGATGGGGTTGTTCGAGCATTTCACTTTTACCACTACCACTGGCACCCTCATGCATAAAAGTCACAACATTATCATACGGTGTAATCACTTGAACCGCTGAACAATGAGCCGTCACCCACCCTTCCGCTTCGCCTTGGCGTATCAACGCACCATAAACACCTTTTTTGGCACTGGGACCCGGATAGAGATTGTATGAAAAGATTTCGTGAATATCATCCAATCGATTATGGACCACAATCTGTTTGCCATCAAAATGTGTCTGTCGAAAAGGCGGAGCCACATAAATAATCATTTTGGGAGAAAAGGACTCGCCTATCTCTTCAGAAGAGACAATTCCTTGTAGAAGAGCAAGTCCCAACGCAAAAAATGCCGCATTGACCGGAACGATTGCAAGGGCATCTTCGCCCATATCATAAGCACCCGTTTTAAAAGCAAATACGGCCAAGTTTTGGCTAGCTAGCCAAGCAAAAGTTTCTTGTCTCAGTTGAGTAAAGTCTTCATTGAAGCGGTCATGAAATCTTGGTTTATCTGATGGTTTGTTATCCCCAATCAGCATACAATCCGGATCGCGTCGTCGCATGTTAGGATCAAGATAGTTGACGGCAATGCCATTGCGTACTCGTGCTACAGTGGCTTCAGTAACACAACGACCGTCAGGCAGTTCGTACTCGACTTTGAAGAAATCTTGTTTGGCATCGCCACAAGCTAAGTCTAGCAGTTGTTCGGTGTTATCTGCGATTACTAAGTTGGGGCAACTATCAATAACTGTGACAACTTCTGGGCATTTGGTTAGGTTTTTTAATAAGTTATTTTTCATTTCAACAAATTATAGTTTTTCATCTGAACATCTCATTCATAGGTGTTCGAGATTTGGTTAGTAACTTGATTATAATTGTGTTCTCAAAATCCGTTTTTCTATAGTATTCCAGCTAAATGTTTTGGCAGGAGTCCAATCGACTTGCGTCGATTTTAGTTTGGGAGAATAAAGATAAATATTGGACTCCAAACCAACAGATTTATCTGAAAAGCTATAGAAAAACTTTTGCGTCGATTTGTGATTTTTTACAAAAACAATGGTTTAACGATTAATGATGCCTTCGTTCACAATTCGCCTAAAGAGCGCGCCAAAACTTCTATAGCGAACACAATTCATAAGTCATAATTTTCAATGACTTATTTACTTATGGGTAAAGATAAGTTTGCTAAAGGCGGTTTATTTATGCTTCAGTACTTACGCTATCGCTTTATCCACCCTACAAATCCTATCATTTTTTCGACTTATGTATAACGACGAACGCCAAGGATCAACGGAACCCGAACAAATACGACGCGTGGGTACCTTATGAAAATCAGAAAATTTATTTATAACAAATGATACAATCTATTGGCTTCTTGTTGCGTATCTGCTATGACAATAGCACTGAATTTTCCCCACTGAAGAAAACCCGTATTGTATGGTAAGATGCCTTGCCCGGTTTGCCTATTAAAAAGATTCTCCCTGCCAAGAATCTCGGTTAATTCGGTAAACGTGACTTTTTTCCCGACATTAAGGTGGGTTAAAATTTTAACGTGTGGGGAAAAGTCTGGAAACAATTTGCGTATGACATTGAGTCCAAAAGTTGAAGCGTTGGCACGTCCATTAATATCTACCACAAATACTTCCCCCCCAGTGGTTTCTATCAGATCAATACCCAACAATCCTCTATAGCCTTGAGATTGTAGGTTTTCACCGATACGGTATGAATCAAGCCTTATTTTATCAAGCTGAGTGGTTGATAATGGATAGGTGTTGCCATGATATTTTAGTTTATCATCCAAGATTTGATCAGCGACACCTAATTCTTGTATAGAGTCTAGGTCAATCTGATATTGGATGTTCGGACTACATAAAACATCATACTTTTTTTCCACTAAAAATTGTTCGTTTTGGTTACATTTGCTGACTTCCAGCTCAAAGGCGTTTAGTTCCTCCTCCTGGGTTATTGGCCAAACCGCCAAACCGCCATAAGTCTGATTGCCAAGGATGACAATCTTTTCGTATTTGTCTATTAATTGTCTAGCCGTTTCGACAACAGTTACTGAAGTTGCGATTTCGTATGCTGGCATCGGCAATGCTAACTCATGTAAAAGAGAGGGCAAATAGCACTTGCTATTGACTTTGGTTGTCAAATCAGGGGGCGAACCGTTGACAGAGGCATTGATTGTTGAAGCGATTTCGGCCTCAGCTTGTGTACTTATATAAGGATGAAGCACGAGTTTGTTTGTTGCTTCTATTAACTTCTTCAGAAACGTTATGTCCTTGAGAATACTATCTGAGAGTGATTCTCCCTGAGTTGTTGGTATCAATATGTTTCCTGTGCCGATACCTATATCCATTAAGTAATCAAGATACTGTTTATCTGGGTAATGATTGAGAATAATGTAATCATCGCTATCAGCAAGGAGCAAAGCCCGTTCTGGGTATTCGTTCAATTGTGACTGGAACAGTTCTATATCGCTAATCGGGTTGCCGGCACTTAATTTTAAGGTACTCAGATGAACCGTGTGGACAAATATGTTAAGGTTTTTTATAGGTTGAACTGTCATTTTTTAATAAATAGTTATTGGTTATTTTTCGTTTCAGGTTGATTTGTACCAGTTAAGTGCTCAAAGAAATCCGATTTTTCCAAAAAATCGGATTTCTAGGAATGCTTGACAGTGTCCCCGCTTATTAACGAACAATGCCATTAACTTAAAGTGATGTGACGTTGTGATAAGGAATGCTTCAAGCATTAATATAAACGTTCGAGCCATCTGGTTTCCTGCTTTCGCATTCATTACGAATAAGTTAATGGGATTGGCTTATTAACGAAGGGGACAAGTTTTAGCTTGGATTGGTTTCTCTATCGGGTAGTCCTAAACATGTAGTTGACGGATGCTATCCCTTGCCGGGATAGTATCCGTTTGAACACCATCACGACTGGAACAGGACTACCCTCTATCGAACAAAATACCATAAAATAGGAACGATGGCACTTATTGCACGCTTTTTATCAATTCTATATTTCTTTTTAGCCACGCATTGACTATCTCATCCCAGCTAGTATTTTTTTTGAGCGCACATATTAATAAATTCATCCACTCGGGGTTCAAGATAAATAGGTCAATTAAATTCAGCATCGGGATGATAAAACTTACCCCGTTCCCCTTTAGAAAAATCATACTCTTTTTTCATCACGTTATACCCTATATTGCGCGGCTTCCTTTTTATTTGCTTTCCGTGTTGAGATAATTATAATATGGCACTGTGATTCCTTTGTCTCACGGAACATATAAAAAACAACCAGTAAAATACCACCGCTATCTTGTCCAATCGTTATCCACCGCTCTTCATCTTCGCTGTGTTCATCATCAAACCTAGAAATGGCATAAGAATCACGAAAGACAGTTGTCGCACGCTTAAAACTCACTTTATGTGAAGATTTTGTTGAGCTTTTTTAGAATCCCATTCAAAATTATAACGCACTTGCTATCTCGCTTAATAGTGGAAAGTCACAATAAATTCGCTGCGAGCCAAGGAAGGCGAGTAGTCTCTGTTTGGGGTGTTAAATTTGAGGTGATACGGCGAAGAAATTTTCACCCTTTTTTTGTCTTTTCGAGGTTCAAGTTTTTCTAGAAAAACTTTTGCCTATCAGACAGAAAAATAGGGTGAAAAATAAACCAAGAAATTGGCTTCTATTTAACACCCCAGTCTCTGTCCGCTTTAGCATTTTTTCAAAAATGCAAGCCGTAGTAAAGTCATGGGGGGAACGATTCCTGAGCTTGCATCGGTACGTGGGAACGTACAGCCAGAGCCTTACATCCGGTTTTACCCTGGGCTTCGAGCCAATGTTTATTACCGTCCATTTTGTAACTATTTGCCCCGTGACACTATTTTTTTGTAACGGATAGCATCCCTTGAAGGGATGCTATCCGTTGTGACGAGGAGTACCAGGTTCGCCTTGTACTCCTAGCAATCACGCCATTTTTTCGTACCAGGTTCGCCTTGTACTCCTGAGCAAGAACAAAGTTTTTTCGTACCAGGTTCGCCTGAAAAAAATGATAATATGATATTGTCAAGTTAGAATCCCATTCAAAATTATAACGCACTTGCTATCTCGCTTAATAGTGGAAAGTCACAATAAATAACCTACGCCTGTTAAACACAGATAAGTTTGGCAAATTTCTGATGTTTTTGCCGTTTTTTTTTGGTAACGGATATACTTTGCTCCCTTGTTCAGTGTGAAAATAAGATATTGAGCTACATCCAAATAAATCCGTCAAATCCGTCAATCTGCTGTACTTCCAGTATAGCATCCCTTCAAGGGAGGCTATCCGTTGTGACTATATTTCCAAGATAAATCTTGGACTCCGTTAACACCAGAAAATTTATAGTTCAGTACTTATGAGGAGTACAAGGTTCACTTGTATGATTTCAATATTGCCCGGTGGATCGCTTTTTTAACCAGTTCCGCTGCGGCAATTCCAACCAGATTGACTTCTGCTTTAATTTCACCACCTGTCGCTAACGCGAAAAATGTATCACCATCATACATCGTATGTGCTGGCGTAATGATTTGCGACACACCATCTTGTGCCATTTGGGCTACTTTAGTGAGTTCCGCTTTATTCAGGTTAGCGTTGGTGGCGACAACACCAATTAAGGTGTTAGATTGGCAACTTGTCGCGGCTGGGTTTTCGTCCATGAAATATTTGACGGTATCAAGAAAGTTGCCATCCATTGTTCTCGCGCCAGCGATAATTTGGTTGTCTTCATAGTTTCTGACATCTCCAAAGGTATTCACAACGACAATAACGCCTATCATCAAACCACTCGGAAATCGTGTACCGGCAGTTCCCAGTCCCCCGCGCATGGCTTGTTGTATACCACAGACTTTGCCAACTAACGCACCCGTTCCTGCACCCACATTGCCTTCTGCGACTTCTGCTATTGAAGCTTGTAAACACGCTTCATAGCCATCTACTGCATTTGGGGCACAGTCTTGTGCATCAAAATAAAAATCATAGATAACGGCTGCCGGCACAATGGGTATTTTTCGGGTACTCATGCCAAATCCATACCCTTTTTCTTCACAATACCTCATAACACCATCGGCCGCGGCGAGGCCAAAAGCACTGCCACCGGTCAATAAGATAGCATTGACTTTATCCACCAGACAATGGGGCGCAAGGAGAGCGGTTTCTCGCGTGCCGGGCGCGCCTCCCCGAATATCGACACCGCAAGTGGCACCATTTTCACATATCACGACGGTGCAGCCGGTCGCGCCTTCGCGATTTGTAAAGTGCCCTACGCGAATACCGGGAATATTAGTAATAGAGGTATTCATGTAAAAGTTTTCAGCGAATTTATTTTACGGATGCTATACCTCGATGGGATAGTATCCGTTTTACGGAAATTACGGATGCTATACCTCGATGGGATAGTATCCGTTTTACGGAAATTACGGATGCTATCCCTTCTTAGGGATAGTATCCGTTTTAACATAGAAAGTATGCTCAGGCCCCGGAAAAGTGCCATTTTTCACGGCACTCATAAAAGCTTCAATCGCAGCGGGTATCGAGCCGGTTTCTTGTAAAAAGTCTTTAGAAAAAGACGGTTTTTTTCCCGGCGTAATGCCTAGCATATCATATAAAACCAAGACTTGCCCATCACACTCGGCTCCCGCCCCGATACCAATCACGGGAATTTCTAACCAGCTGGTCATATCGGCAGCCAAATCGCCCGGCACACATTCAAGAACCAGCAATGAGGCCCCGGCGGCTTGTAAAGCCAAAGCATCGTCGCGCATACGTGAAGCCTCAGCTTCAGTACGGCCTTGTACACGATAGCCACCTATTCGATGGACAGATTGTGGCGTGAGGCCCAAATGGGCACAGACGGGAATACCGCGCTCAGTCAACATTTCCACCGTGTCCACTAACCACGCACCGCCTTCCAATTTAACCACTTGAGCTTGTCCTTCACGCATTAGGCGAGCGGCTGTTTCTAAAGTCGTGTCAGGTGTCGCGTAACTCATAAACGGCATATCGACAATTAACAATGCCCGCTGACTGCCGCGATGCACTTGTTGGCAATGGTAAACCATATCGTCAACCGTCACCGGCAAGGTACTGTCATGGCCTTGAATAACCATGCCCAATGAATCGCCGACTAATGAAATATCAATGCCGGCTTGATCAAGGAGGTGGGCAAAACTGGCATCGTAGGCCGTTAAACAGGTAATTTTTTCACCAGTGGCTTTGAGTTTACGCAGTTGGGTGAGTGTCATTCGACTCATAATCAGTTATCAGTTATCCTATTTTAGCGGAGTCCAAACTTTAGTTTGGATAGCCCAAACTAAAGTTTGGACTCCTATTTTCTGGAGCCCCTCAGCCGGGCAAAGTTGCATCAAATCACATACACGTTGCCCATCTGGTAAGACTAAATCGGGGGCACATTCGTAAAGCGGATATAACACAAAAGCTCTTTCATACAAGCCCGGATGCGGTAAAGTCAGCTGGGGTTCTTGTGATTGCCTGTTATCATATAACAGCATATCTAAATCCAAAGTCCGGGGCCCCCACCGCTCGGCTCCTCGCACACGACCTTGTTTATTTTCAATAGTTTGCAGCTTAGAAAGCAAAGTCAGTGGTGGCAACCCCGTGGTAAGTACCGCAACAGCATTGATGTAATCGGGTTGATTTGGTGGCCCCAGTGGTTTGCTGCGATACAATGCCGAATGGGTTAATAAGTGGGCGGTAGGGATTGTGTTAAGTGCCCGCAACCCTTGTTTAACCTGATGGACCGGATTATTAAGGTTACTGCCTAATCCTACATAGACTGTGCTGTGGGTTATCATGTCCGTTTGGTAATAGGTAATAGGTAATAGGTAATGGGTAATCGATAGCTGGCATTTTTCTTGAGTTTGAAATCAAAAAACCGTTCTAAAAATGCTATGATTATTTTCTCATAGAATATACAAACTCTTTGATTCAATTAACAAAAAAGCGTAATTACCTATCACCTATTACCTATTACCTAAAACCAAGAATAAACGGTTAGGATCGACGACAAAATAACATACCCCTAGCACATCAAACGATGTGAATCAAACAAACCGCAGCACCATCCTTTGAAATAAGGAATTTAAGGGGGGGTAAGAATGGGGGAAGTTATTTTTTCGCAGCTCCTAACTGAAGGATGCCGTAATATTTGGACGGTTTTTTGATTTCAAACCAAGAGATGAGGCAATAATTCTATTACTTCTTACCCTTGAAGCCATTACCCATCTTGATGACTACATCAAATTGAAGTCACACTCCCCCCAACATCCCCCCAGCACCTCGAATGATGTGAATAAAACCACGGTAAGCCCCATCTTGATAGAGGATTTAGGGCGTGTTATTTTTATTAACTGATGTTACGCACGAAGCTTCCACAAGCTTTGGGATAAATCCCAAGGCTATACGCTTGGGTCAGCTAAAGCCGACTAAATTCAACTTGTTATCGTTTTTCAGATAAATTTTTCGGCTTAAAAACCTGACTTGTCTGATAGCTTTGACTTGTCTGAAAGTCTAGTCACTTTTAGGTTTTTTCGCTTTTAGCCTTGGGATTTATCCCATAGCATCTTTTGGAAGCTGAGTGCGTAACATGAGTTATTAAATCATGTTGCGCACAACGCTCGATCGAGAGTCAATCGGGGCAACCATATTCTCGGAATCCGTTTTTCTAGTAAACGGATTCCGAGAAAGGATTGCCCCCTTTGCGGTTGCCCCTTTGCGGTTGCCCTTTCACCAAACATCATCATGGTATGGAACTTTCCGCTTTATTGCACAAACTGTGACTTCGTTCTCATGAATGTGCGTAACATGAGTTATTAAAGTCCTTAAGAACAATTACCCATTACCCATTACCCTCGGTTTTGGATTTACTACGCCGCCGCCGTTGTTTAACCGGCCCTGGGCCTTGCGAAAGCAACACTTCACGACCACTTTCGTTGCTGTTTAAAAAGTTTGTCCACCACTGTGCGTCAGAGCCCACCTCTTCTTCCCCGGCATTGGCACGCAAGAGTAGAAAATCGTAGCCGGCCCGAAAACGGGGATGTTCTATTAGGCTTAAATTCTTTTTTTTGCCCCGGCGGGCTCGTGTCAAGCGCAGTTGCAGTAACCAAATGTCTTGCATCAACACGGAGATGCGTCTTGGTATAGCAATGCGCTGTTGTGGCTTTGCCAAAATATGTTGGCAGGCATCTAGTAACCTTTCTTGTGGGTTAATATTCTTGGTAGGCTGTTTGTCATCAGGCAATAAGCGTGACAGAGGCGGCCACAATAGGGCGGCCAGTAAAAAAGCCGGGGTAATCGGTTTATTGTCATTCTTCCGCTCGTCGGTATTGCGTAGTACCTGAACAACTAACGCCAGCGCAACTGGATCATCTAAACACCTCTCCGTAAGGGGAAACAATTGTTTAAATAAGTCATACTGCCGTAGCTGCACAAATGATTGCACAGCGTACCCACCAAGGAATAATTTTAGCACTTCTTCAAGTAAACGCGCTGGAGGAATATTGGCAAGCAGGCAGCTTAGTTCGGGAATCGGTTCGGCCGTCTCTTTCGTCATAGTAAAGCCGAGTTTTGCCGCAAATCTGGCAGCCCGCAACATACGCACCGGATCTTCTTGATAGCGTAATACGGGATCACCAATTAATCGTATCACGCCTGCCTGTAAATCTGCCATGCCATTGGCATAATTAAGCAAAGAAAAATCACTGATGTCGTAGTAAAGCGCATTGATAGTAAAATCGCGGCGCAACGCATCGTCATCGACGCTGTTGCCATAAACGTTATCGCGCACAATACGCCCATCTTCCATCGCGCCATTACTCCCTTTGTCGTGGTGAGCGCGAAAGGTTGCAACTTCAACGATTTCCTTGGACACACGCACATGAACCAATAAAAAGCGCCGTCCAATTAAGCGGCTGCTGCGAAACAAGCTTTTTACTTGCTCTGGGCGGGCATTGGTAACGATATCAAAATCTTTCGGAACACGTCCTAACAGCACATCACGTACTCCGCCGCCCACTAAAAACGCTTGATAACCCGCTTGATGCAATTGATATAATACGTGAAGTGCTGCCTGACTGATATTGCTACGCGACACACTATGCTCAGGACGCGGGATGCGAATAGGTGTTTTATCGATAGAATATTGCACCGGCAATGCGGTTTTAAAATGAAATGGTAGCTGGTTTAAAGATGTTTTTAACATTGATTGGAGATTGGGAATTGACCATTGGACAGAAGCCATTCACCATTTATCACCCGTTGAATAAAATCTAACTTTTGTCAAAAGTTATACTCAACACGGGAACAAATGAGACTTTTTGAAAAACCAATATAACCCAATAACTCTTTGAATTAAAAATAAAAACGGTAGGTTTTTCTTTGTGCGACTCTGTGCCTTGAAGTGTATAATCATAGAGGTGATGGAGTCCAAACTTTAGTTTGGACACCCAGACTCAAGTTTGGGTTCCCAAACTAAAGTTTGGACTCCTAAAAATCACTAACGCCCAAGCATCCCTCTACGGAGAAATACTACATGCATGCAACGCTGCTCGAACTCTTGTTTCGCGAACAAAAAATCGGTTATGTGATTGCAGATCACCACCTTTTTGTACGCGATTACGGTGGCGAACCGACGGTGTTTATTGATACAAATGATATACCAACACCATTGCCATTGTTGGATTTTATTCTGGAATTAAATGGTTGCGAAGATATCTTACAAGATATCCTTGATGGTGTGTTGCCACGTTTTCAATTGGAAAACATTAACCGGACAGCACCAAATGATGAAATTTGTTACTTCAATTTGACCATTTTGCGCTATCCGCCCGCCACGTCCAACGATACGCCCCCACAATTGTTAATCATATTGGCAGATACCACCGTCGTGGCGCACACCCAACAAACCTTAACCCAACAACGTAATGAGTTGAGTTTGCTAAAACATTCTCTGATTGATACCAATGAACGCTTGGAATATATCCTGCAATACTATGTCCCACGAGAAGTGGGCAAGGCATTGATGGAAAAAAGAATTATACCTCAATTGGGCGGTGAAGAACGCGAAATCACGACACTCTTTGCTGATTTGCGTAATTACACCAGTATCAGTGAAAAACTCACGCCTAACCAAACTATTGAAATGTTACATCAGTATTTAGACATTGCTACCACTGCCATTGCAGAAGCCGGTGGTGTGATAGTCAATTATATAGGTGATGCGGTGATGGCGATTTTTAATGCACCAAATGCTCAACCCGATCATGCCCTGCGTGCTGTGCAAGCGGGTTTGACTATGCAGGCTATGGCAGCACTTTACCAAAAAGAGCAGACTGAGCAAATCGCAGCACTCCATTTTGGGGTAGGCATTAACACGGGCACGGCACTTGTTGGCAATATTGGCGCACAGTGGCATTACCAATATACCGCCGTGGGTGACACTGTCAATGTTGCATCACGCATTTGCAGTCATGCAAAGCCCAATGAAGTGCTCATTGGAGCCAATACTTATGCTTATATACCTGACAATGTGACTGCTCAACCTTTAGCGCCAATGAAATTCAAGGGGAAAAGTGAAGAAATAACGGTCTATCAAGTCACCGCACTTGTTGGTAATACCCTACTTGAAACGCTGAAAAATTAGC
>QNER01000029.1 GCA_003646175.1 Candidatus Parabeggiatoa sp. nov. 1 | reverse complement strand
TATTAAATTCAACCTCTTACTTCCCACTACACAATCTGCAATAAAGTGTACTGAATGTTCTTTGAAAGGTGAAAATGAAAGTGGTTTTTGAGAGAGCCAATGAGCCTGTGACATTGGACAATTATTCGCACACAAATCGTGGCTAACATTTTTGGGCCCCAAAAACTTTAGCCACGAACACAATTCACAATTAGCAATTGTATAACAACTTCAGTTATACTATTTCACTCTAATGAGAATTAAGAAGTCGTTTTATTATGCAGATATATCAAATCGAAATTGAGAATCAGAAACCAAATGCTCCGATGGTATCAATCACGCTACTGCAAGCGTTATTGTCTGTCATCATTGAAGGTAGCAAAGGTGCTTTACGATTACGTACTGAAGGACGAAGTATGGTGCGTGGTGCGCCACCTCAGTGGATCAAAGCAGCAACCACATTTTCTATGGAAATCCAAGAAAATCAATTACATCTTCGGTCACCTACTCTCTACGAAGCCGCTCCTGAAGTGTTTGAACAAAGTGATTGGTTTCCAGATCTGAATTCTGGGCAAACGAGCCTTGACTATTTTCAAGAAACTTTAAGCGTGATTCTTACCCAAACCGGCTTTATTCATGACAATAAGAGCCATGAAATAGTGGACTCACTCTACGATAAACCCTTGTTAGAGGCACTTTGTGGGTTTCGCCATGTTTTCAACCATGGCGCAAGTAAAATCCGTTTTCCCCAAGAAAACGGCATCCAAATTGTGCCTGAAACCATCACCGCTTTTAAGGGACTGGCAAAAGACATCCCATTACCATGCCCAGTAAAAGTGGCAGGCAAATTGGATGTACTCAGAATCCAAGATCGACTTTTCAAACTTATCACAGCTAACAATGAGCGGGTTATCAAAGGAATAGTTAAACCTATAACGCCCAGAGAAGCTAAAGCCGTTTTAGGCCAAAATGTATTGATTCCAGGGATGGCGTATTTTACCAATAGCGGAGAGCTGCTTCGTATTGAAGCGGAACAGATATCAATAGCAACAGAGAATGAACTGGCATTATGGGGTGAATTACCCGCCCCATAGCCCGCTAATCGAATATCAATCAAAACTGGGAAACGCTTGAAAATAAAACCGCACTCATACCATAACCACCGCCCTCAATAAATGGCCATAAAATGAAAGCCATGAATAAATTGCGACAATGGCGGGAGCGATTGTCATAATGCCAGCGAGCAACATCCAAGTTTTGGGAACACCAAATAGATAGCAAATAAATAAATGCTGGAATGAAAACCCTGAGCGATAGTGTCATTTCGACTTGAGTTCAAAATCTTCACTTATGGACAACTAAAAGATTTCTCGCGTAACGAAAAATGACACATCGAAATATTAGACGGTTTTCACCCAAGCACGAAATACTTTAGCGGCGTACAAACTTGAGTTTAGGTAGTATAAACTCAAGTTTGTACGCCTCTTTTTTAGGCTATCCACCTAAATCGCGATGGATGCTATCCCTTTTTAAGATAGTATCCGTTCAAAGTGTTTGGTTTTAAGATGAAAGTCTGAAAGCTTTGGCAGAGTCCAAACTTGATACAAACTCAAGTTGGTACGCCTTTTTTCTGAAAAGGCTAAAAAAACGTAAATGTCTAGGAGGAACTAGATGCCTATATTTAAAATCACGGAAATAGCCGCTGAACAGATTTTAAAAGCGGCCGAAGAAAGCAATATGAAGGATATGGCTTTGCGTCTTGCCCCACTGCGTAATGCCGATGGCAGTATTGAATATAACAAAATGGGGTTTGACAACATCAAAGAGGACGATGTGCACATTCACTGCGAAGGGGTCGATATTGTTTTTGAGCATGCCTACAAAGAATTACTAGAAGGTGCGACTATGGATTTTGTCGACATTGAAGAAGGTAATTTCAGCTTTATTTTCCTCAACCCCAATGATCCCAATTATGTTCCCCCGAAAAAACACTGAAGTAGTTTATTATGAGTCTGACGACAAAACGCTGTAAACCTTGTGAAGGTGGCGTTAAACCACTCACAACAGAAGAAGCACAAGGTTTATTAAGCCAGCTCCAAAACTGGAGCCTGAATGAGACGGCAACAGAAATCAGCCGTGCTTATAAATTCAAAAACTATTATGAAACAATGGCTTTTGTCAATGCCGCGGCTTGGATTGCCCATCAGGAAGATCACCACCCTGATTTTGAGGTGGGTTATAGCCGTTGTTTAGTGCGTTATTCTACTCATGCAATTGGCGGGTTATCAGAAAATGATTTTATCTGCGCCGCTAAAATAGACGCGTTGCTCGCACCACCGGAAACTGCTTCGCTCACCTGTGAAATTTGAACGATGGGGGAGAAGGGAAAGGGGATCGCTCCAAGGGGCTATAGTTTAATGGTACTTACTTAACTTGATAATGTCTTATGCTTATGAGGATTCGTTTCAGGCGAACCAAGGCTCATTCGTCTCAGGCGAACCAAGGCTCATTCGTCTCAGGCGAACCTTGTACGAAACCGGGCGTGATTGCTACATTCAACTTTATTTTGACGGGTAAAATAACTTGGCTCAGGAGTCCAATCTTTGCTCCAACTTTTGCGTCGATTTTAGTTTGGGCGGTTCCAAGATAAATCTTGGACTCCTGTACCCGTCAATAGAACATTGACATAGTGCTAGGCTAAAAGCAAGATTTTTTAGTTCCCTTTAGGGGACAGTAGCTCTTAGCCAATTGCGGAAAGCTATTAGCTTATTAATGGAGGGATATTATTTTTTTCCATATCCCTTGGATTGTTCAAATAAATAGCTAAATCTTCCACAATCTCTTCGCCAAGTCGCATATATTCAAAAAATTCGCTAATGAGTTCAAAGTTTAGCACCGTCTTGAAAACCGGTGGCTCAAATAAATCCTTATTGACGAATATCGCCATGTACAATCTGCCATCGACAAATGACAAAAACACTTGCTTTTGTAACCGGCGGCGAAATGCCAAAAAACGGCGCATAAAACGGGGGGAAAGGACATAGCGTGCCATGATGGGGTTATCGCTGTAAACGACAAATTCTCGTTCCACTTCAGGATCGTCTAAATGAACTAACTTTTTGCTGGTTATCTTACTTCCCACAGACTGCAACCATTTCCCAAATCCGCCGAAATATCGCTCAGCCACATCGGGTAAAACCAGCGTCACACCTTGAAAAGAGAGGTTGAAATTAAAGACAAAGAATAACCCTTCAAAAATGGTTTCGTAGTAACCACCACTCCCATTGTCGTCGTAGCCATAGTCGTCGTAGTCATAGTGATATTCTTCGGCCTCAACTTCGGAAAATTTCACTCTTATCTTATTTATCGTTCCTTCGACATAATCTTCTCCTGTCCACCGATCGATAGTGTCCCTGTCAAACAATTGACTTGTTCTAAATTCCCAAAGGGGGATTTTCTTTTCAGGATCATAAGCCAAGTTTTCGTCAACCAATGTCACGAGACGGCCGACAATTTCTTTTTTGAAATTGAGCTTATAAGGTGAAATCGTCCGACGATAGAAGCGGATTGTCCATATAACCAGAATGACCACACCGACGATAATAGCCGTAATTCCCCAGTAGAGTACTTCTTCAGTCAGGATTTCAGTCAGGACTTCTTCAGTCAGGCTATCTCCCATCACTATCGCCACTACAACTAGTAGTAATAATACGATTAAGCTAAATACGATTAAGCTAAATAGGACAGTTTTGAGTTTATTAACGATGTTTTGGCGTTGTTTTTCAAATTCCACCAACTTGGGTTTTAAATGGATTTCATAAAACGCATTAAATTCTTCTTGGGTTGCCATGTTTTTTACCTATCTACTGCACACTGCTATAAATTGAAGTTTTGTAAATGGCATGGTTTTCCATAATGAACGCGATCGATCTAATCCAGAAAGCGCAATTTGTTTCGGAGTGCAGTATAACATTGTGCGTATTTTTTTGCACGATTGGTATTAACCTAGTCGTCCTAAAAGGGTGGTGATGGAGTCCTTCGTTGCGCTTTGTGCGAACTCTGGCAAAGCTTCGCTTTGAACTCCAATATCATCATTTGCCAGTCCCATCCCCCCAAATCACAAACGGTGCCCAGAAATACGGGTGATATTCATACACTTGACCTTTTCCAGACAGCATAGCCAGTTTTGTTTGCCGTAATGCGTCCGCTAAATTTTGCCGCTGCCGCTGGATATGCTTAAATGTCCCAGTACTCAACGACTTAGCCGATTGCGATTCCACCTGCCACAACGTCACAGAAACGGCGGGCGTACCGGCATACATAAAGGCGCGAGTTAACCCGCGAATACCTTCGCCTTTAATTTGTTCACCGCGCCCGGTATTGCAGGCGGACAGGGTCACAAAATCGGCGTTGAGTTTTAACCCAAACACATCTGCCATCGTTAGGTAGGCATTTTCATCGGGCCGTTGATGCGTGAGGACTAACGCGGATTGGGTGACACCGTTAGTTTCATGGGGCAACACGGCGTGGGTAGCAAACACGATATAACGGTATTCGTCTAAGTTGGTGTTGATCACCGTTTCGCGAGTAGCATCTTCGCGCAATTTTAAGGCTTTATCAACAGGCGCGTTGAGCAACTTGGCGATTGCCGTCACTTCGTCGGCAGTTTTTGGTAAACGTTTAAAGCAACCACCCATTAACTTTTGATAGGCGCGAGTGCGGAGGCTGATAAAGTTATCTGTGTTGGCAGAGCGTGTTTGAATCCTTGGTGTCGCGCAGGCTGGGTAAATGGAATCCGCAAAAGCCAACAAGGGTTGAGGTGCTTTGCGACGAGTTTGGGCATCGCGTAGGGTTTTGAGCAATGAGGCCGAAGACAAATAGGCGATGGCATAGTCTTGGATAAGGTAATATGGGGTTTCCTCATCTTTGACGGGAGTCGTGACTAAGGCCTCAAACGCTAGGCCGTAAAGGGGGCCGGTGGGGATGACGTAAACGAGTTTAGCGTCCCCTAGTAATTGACGGGCTGCCACCGGGAGCAAGTGTTGGTAAAGGCGGTGGCTGGTTTTGATGACTTTAGGCAAAGTCTCTTTGGCCGTGCTTTCAAATTCCTCGACTAATTCCTTTTTAGTGAAGCCACGTTGCCCTGCCTTTTCGATGAGTTCCTTATGCTTCTCCAAAACAGCGGTGCGAAATTCATCAACTTGTTGTTTTATTTCCTCTTCTCCTAGCGGTAATGTCAACATCTGGAATTGGTGTTTGCCAATAACCCATAAAACGGTATTCTCTTCCATTACCCCATAAACCAGCATCATCTCGCCAACCTGTAATACTTGGTTTTGTAAAGTCGTCAAAGTGGCGGGCTGAGGGTATTTCAGGGCGTAGTATTTGGGGTATTCTGTTTGAATACGAGTTTCTAACGCTGCTTGAGCCTTTTCTAGGGTAGCGAGTTGTTGGGCCAAAAGGCCAATACGAACGCGATCTTGTTGTTCAAAAGGTTGGGCGCGAAGTTGCCCTAAATCGGTCAGAGTTTTGACCCATTGTTGGGCAACGGCTTGTTCTTGTTGAGTAATTTTTTGTGGTAGGCCGGTAAATAGCCTTGCCCCACTTTGGCCCATTTCTTCCAAAAACACCCGCCCTTGTTTGCGTTCAAAGATTTCTAGGGCTTTGCGGTCATAGTGTTTATTGGGGTGGTTTGGGTGCAGGGATTGCAATAGGGCAATCAGTTCATCATAGACAAATCGTTTGTCCTGCATAAAAGAAAGTTTGTGTTCTGTTTCTTCCAACCCAGCGCGTAGTTTTTCAAGGTTATCAATGGCTTGTTCATAGGCCACGATGGCGTGGACAAACCATTTGCGTTTAGCCTGTACCGTTCCTATACCACGTTGGGTTCTCCAAAGAAAATCCGACATTTCCAATTCTTGAAAAATCTCAAGACTGTCATGCAAAAACGTTAAGGCGCGGTCATATTGCTTTAAAGCATTGTATGTGAGGCCCATCTGAAGAAGAGCTTCACCTTCATTTTCGCGACTTTTAATTTTTTTAATTTTCTTGGCAATCGCCAAAGCCCGCCGATAATAGTCTAAGGCCCAGTTATAGTGTGTAAGGTAATGATATACCTGACCGATATTGAGTAAGGTATTACCTTCGTCTTTGCTATCTTTAAGTTGACGGGCAATCATCAAGCTTTGTCGGTAATATTTTAGGGCAATACGAAATTGTCCTATCTTGCTGTACACAAAACCAATATTATTAAGGGCAACGCTTTCGTGTTGTTGATCTTTGAATTCACGGACAAACTTCAATGCTTGTTGGTAATAATCTAGGGCTCGTTGGTATTGTCCCAAATTAATGTACAAATTACCGATATTGATGTTGTCAATGGCTTCGCCATGTTGATCATTGATTCTATGGCGAATGGCCACCGCTTCTTGATAATGTTTTAAAGCAAGGACGTATTTTCCTGAATCTTGGTATATGTTACCAAAACTAGCAATAACATCAGCTTCACCTTTGAGGTTTCCGTTTCGATGGTGAATAGCCAATAGTTGCGTATAATAATCTAAGGCATGCTCGTATTGTTTTGGTTTTTCGTCTGAACTTGTTTTTTGTTCAGAAGTTGGAGGGGTACGGTTGTCTGGTAATGAATCTCTGTGCGAACTGAATTTTTGTTTAAAAGTTAAAGCCGTATAGCTATCTTGTTCCTCGTATGGACGGGTTTTATGCGGGAATCCATATTGACACCCAAAATCAGAAGGTTCACGTTGCCCAAAATAAAATTGTTTGCGTAAAGCAGAATGAAACCAAGGCTGTTGTTGATCATCGCTTTCATGCTCGACTGCATTGGAGACATGACGAAATACATCTTCTATTCTTTCTCCCTTTCGTATAGCCCGGAGCAAATGTTTTGTGTATAAACCATTTCTGTATGAGCCGTGTGCCATACTAGCTGATTTACTAGGAGAAGAAGTAGAAAACGCAATAATCGTAATCGTATTTTCTGGTGGGCTCATTGGTGCCAAGTTATGATTCATTCTTTCATAGTGCTCCTCGGAAACGGCGGTATCTAAGATAATGATATTTAATTCATTATCAGTTTCACGCATTTCCTCTAATATTCTATCAACCTCAATCGCATGGTGTCTTACATCTATCTCGGATTTAATCTGAGCATTATTGATAGGAAGTAGATAATTCCCCCCCCTAACTTGTACCGCAAGCCCAGAGAAATAGACTAATCCTACGCCTTTGTTGATAGATAAATGATGTGTAAACTTATCAATTGCCTTCTTCATTTCAGAACGGGTTAAATTAGTTCCGAGGATGACTCGAAATCCTTGTCCCCTCAATGCTTCTGCCATGTCAATTGCATCATTAATAGGTGTTCGTAAAGAGGAATGATCATAGTTACTATTGCCTATTACGAGTGCTACTTGGTGTGATGGGATGTCATCATTACAAGAAACTTGACCGTAAGTACCCGAAGCCGGCATATAACTAGCATCATCATAAATACCCGGGCCCAGACCAGTAGAGCAAGCGTTTAATTAATAAATATGCTAAAAATGAGTATAAAAAAGCCAGGAAGAGTAATTTAGCGTTCATGTGTTCTCCTTTTAAGTTTTGGATTGTTATTTTTTGATATTTTATCATGTCAATAAAATAAATCACGGTTTTAACTCTTAGCACCTATCAGTTTATAAGTAAGTACAACGAATTACGTGGATAAACGAATAAGGCTTAACGATCCTTGATTATTTGACGTGGATGGCTTTGTTTGAGAAATAGCCACGAAAGAGAATTAAGCTCAAGGATTATCAATAAAAGCTGGGGGTTAATTCGTTTATCCACGTAATTCGTTGTACTCAGCTAAAATCAACTGAACTGATAGGTGCTGAGAGTTTAAACTCTTAACACCTATCAATTTCTAAATAAGTACAACGAATGTGCGAAAAAAAACGAATGGGTTCATTAAGAAATCAACGCAGGCGCTTCGATTTCAATTCGTTTATTTCGGAAAGAAGCTGTACTCAACTAAACTGGGACGCGATGGGCATTGAACAATCGGCACAATCTTTACAAAGGGATGATTCTCTTTAGTAATCACCACTTCGTTGCCACTGGCGGCTTGTTCTAACAAATTGAATCAATGTATTTGAACTTAGGCAACATCAATAGGTTGCATGAATTAATTTTCATTTTAAACGGAGTACAAAGGATTACTGGAATAAACGGATTAAGCAACGCTTGTGCCTTAGTTTTATCCGTTTATCCTAGTAATCCGTTGTACTAAGTGGTTAAAAATGGATTTTCTATGCGTATGCCTTCAATCAATTGTCCATGATTCAAATCTTCTGTCAAAATGGTTTTTGCGCCACCCTGTTTCGCGGCTGCAATAATGAGCGCATCCCAAAAAGACAACATATGACATTCTGCAATTTCCGAAGCCAATAGAATCGTCTTTGGCGTGTTAGTCACCACTTGCCATGACAAGTAGCGATTTAAGATAGTACGTGCCTTGGTAGGTGAAAATGGATTGGCTATCTTGCGTGTGATATTGACGTGAAATTCTTGCAATACCTGAGTGCTGATTATCCCCGTTTTGGTTTGCCAAAGCTGTTTTATCCGGGCGACAGCAAGATCATGTTTGGCTTTAGCATCGATATCATAAGCGTATATCAGGACGTTGGTATCGACAAAATCCTCACCATTATTCTTATCGTTCATAAAGCGACTCCCTAGAAGCTGGCATACCCCCTAAATGGAACCCTTTATCCATCTCTTTAAAAGCGGCACGTTTCGCTTGTTCGTACTTTTCGTCGTCCAATTGCACAATGACGCGAGCGACTATGTCACTGAGCATTTGACGAACTGAGAGCGATTGTTTTACCGCCAGGATTTCTGCCTTATGAAGCAAATTATCCTCAAGTGTGAGTGTGATTTCTTGTGTCATTGTGATTTCTCCGGTGGCTAAATTAAGTCGGTTGACATTAACCTACATTAACGCAAATCGTTTTGAGAGAGTTTATGTTATTATCCAAGTTTTGAACTGTGATTGTTGTGATTTTTGTGATGGTTTATAATGTTAATCAAATAAATGACATCAGTTTTTTCTTACAAGGTTCGCCTTGTACTCCTGAGAAAGAGCAAAGTTTTTTCTTACTTGGTTCGTCTTGTACTCCTGATAATATGACATTGTCAAGTTAAATGATAGGCGGATATTGAAAGTTATCTCGTTTCAGACTCCAACCGTGAATTGGATCAATTTCATTAGCTAAAATTTCTTCGTCCCGTTCTGAAATATCATCTTCATCCGAGGCTCCAATGCCAGCAATAGCCAGTAGAAATGGTGAACCGGCGGCACTGTTTTGTGTCTTTGCTTCCGAAGCGTTGTGACTATTTGTGAGCTTGAAACGAAGATACTCAATAAAATTAGCCAATTCTGGTAATACTTCAGTGGGTAATTCATTAATTGCTTGCGTCAGTTGTTGATGGGACAACATTAGTGTATCCATAAAACCAACTCCACTTTTTTGGTAAATCCATTTTTGGGTGAATTTATGAGGTGGTTTGAAATCCACATCATTATAGACGTTCAGAAAATTGGAGTCAAAGCTAAGGCTGACGAACCACCGCCTAAAGGCTAAACTCCTATAGTATTTTGGATTCGCGCCACTGCGGGGAATTTATAACGGCACTGATCGATAAAATAAAGCAAATCTCTTTCAACAACGATACGAAACCAGAAAATATGCGAAGCTTTAAAGAGTGGACATTGGCGGAATTGGATAAAACCTTTCGGCTTGACGTGCTTGATAGCAGCACAGTCTTAGAACACTGGCTGACAGGACAGGCCGAGTGCTCTGATTTTGAGCGGCAAGTCTTACGTTCTTTTCAAAAAATACTGCACACTCATGTGCATGATTGGAATGAAACCGAATTGGCCTACAATTTCATTGGACCGGTGATGGCATTTGCCAATTTTTTTGCTGAACGCGCTTTCAGCGGGACGGTTGATGAGATTGAAATGGGAGGACGGCCGGACGGGATGATTGCCTCAGGCTTTAGAAAGCCTGAGCAACCCTATTTCTGTTTCCAGGCATACAAGAAAGAAACAGACCCGGAAGGCGACCCGGCGGCGCAGGCATTGGCGGCCATGTTAGTGGCTCAGGAACTCAATCAGCACCGGTTTCCGGTGTATGGCTGCTACGTCAAAGGTGAAATCTGGCATTTCATGACGTTGCAGGAGCGAGCCTATTGCATCAGTGACGGATACGTAGCCACCCGTGATGATCTTTTGGAAATTTTTCGTATGTTGAAAGTACTCAAACAGCTTATCACCGGGTTTGTCGAATCAAACGCCCAAGAATAATTTGGCCTGATTAATTTATTAATGCACTTTACGCTAGGCTTGGCTGTGTGGTTTCTGACTTCAAAATGGTCTCTCACTTGGTAAATAGTCTGGCTCAGAGAGTCAATAGGCACTGTTGAATAATATATTCCCACAGCCATCAGTCCTACCTGTGCCAATAGATATCGATGATTTTGCATAACATTCTCCTCTTCATAACGAGTATCAAATCCGTGTCGGTCGTCCTGTAGAAGTAGTGATGATATCCAAACGGATACTATCCCTAAGAAGGGATAGCATCCGTAATATTACTTATTTATTTTATGTGTATAGAGTGCAAGGGAACCTGGAACGAAGGAAAATGTGCGCCTCGTGCAAGGTAACCTTGCACTCCATGCCTAAAAAAAATTTGGTGGTTCCCACGCCGGTGCGTGGAAACTAAAATGATGGCATTGAACGGTTTCGGGAATTGTTCCTCATTCCCGAAACAACATATTGTCCATCTTATTTAATTGTCATTCTTTAGGTTTTTTGACTCGCAGTCCCTTTTCCAATCTGTCTCGCAATAGCCGCGCTGGATAATGTTTATCAGCAATTTCAGAGGCTTGTTGATAGGCCTCTAACACCCACTGCCTTTGCGATCCTAACCACATTGCGTTGACAGTTTGGCGAGATTCTGGGGATAAACCGGCCTCTAAATCTTTGGGGTAGTCAATGGCAGCGACGCTACTAAAAGCCTCCGTGATTGTTTGCCCGTTGGCATCCTTGATGGTAACTTGGTAAGTTGCAGCCACCTTGAGTGGTAATGCCTTGGTTGTGAGCCATTGGTTTTCGGCGGACAGCGATACGATTGATTGTCCATCCTGATTAATCTCCACTTGATAAGGCGACTCGCCACCAAACCAGCGTAAATAGAAAGGCCGTGTGCCAGCTACCATAAAAGCCGAATTGTCTTCTAGCAATGGGATGGATAAATCGTCGCTGTGCGTTTGGCTTCTCGTTACCACCGTAATAGGATCACAAAGCGTTTGTTTGGGATCGCACTTATCTTCATGATATCCAGATAGTTTTTTCCCTATCCACCCCAAAATGTTATCCCGTGTACTGGGTATGTCACCGATTGTTGCCACCGTGTAAGGCGAGTTTCCAACAGTGACTTCAACGCGCTGATGGGTCAGTTGCAGAGAATTGTCCGGCTTGTTAACCGTAATTTTGTCACCCTTGTACACTGGTGCAAGAAATCCCACTTCGACAGGCTTGCCGGCGCGTTCCAAAGTGTAGGCCGAAATTAAGCCATTGTAACTCTCAATTCGACCGGCTATCGGTGTGTTGGGCGTTTTGTCCGTTTGAACGGTTGCCGTGGTGGTGTTCTCCATTTGAGCGACTGTCGTTGTGTTCGGATTCGGTGGTTTTGCTTGACGGGGTAAAATAAAATTAACCATCAAGATAATAGACAACAATGCTATAACCAGCACAGCAAACACAACCCACATTTTACCTTGTTGGCGTATTGGATTGGTTTGAAAAAAAACCGTTTTTTGAAAACCTTGTTGGTGGTTCAGGTTTGCGAAACGAGCGTACATTTTTTAATCGCCTCCTCGTAATCGGCGGCCATTTGCCGCAATTGCACTATTAACAAGGGAATAGCAAAATCAAGCCAAACCCCATATTCAAGCACCCAAAAACTGATGGGTAATATAATAATAATAATCACTAATCCTGAGAAAGTCATCCCCCAAAATGAATCAAACCGAATCAAAAGCAAACTCATCAACCCAATGATAACGGCTACCATCGCTAGCAAAACCCAACTCGGTGGTGCATTTAATTCGCCATGTTGCAACATGGTATGCACCGCATTCATCAAAATCAATGCACCCGGCATCCAGCCTAACGGCGTGGCGTACAAATCACGGCTTTCAATATAACTGCCACCAATAACTGTGATACTGTTATGCAACAAGGCGGTGCTATCAGCATCAAGATGTTCAAGAACATTTTTCGCTGACAATGTTTCAAGGAGAAAACGACCATCAGGCACATTGGGACGCTGCTCATCGGGGTTGAGTTTCCAAGGTATCGTATAAAAAATCAGCCTATTCAAGCGTGAGGGTTGGGGATGTAATTGCACAGCGTCCGAAATCTTTAACAAGTCATTTCGGTTTAGCTCAAGCGGCAACTTTTGGGTACTTTGATCACAAGAAGCCGGACGAAACTGCTGTAACTGCTTGTTAATATTGTGAATACCCTGTTTAGGGTCAGTGAGCAATGCCAATGTCAGTAACGAGACCGACGGCACAATCTCAGGCTGTCCCGCACTGCAAGTCGTTTCCCATAATTGCCAGCGGCGCAAGATACGATCCTTCTCTCTATCAAATAACACCGATGCCCAGTGTAAATGGGGCGATTTCGCCACAATGTTATCCAAAAAGGTAGGACGTTGGGCGGGGTAAGGCCGCACGGCCGTTGTGGGCTGACGAAAAGAACGCACAAGGAGAATATGAGGACAAGTCGCTTTACAGTATTTTGCTTCATAATCAGCAAGATAGTGGTATAAGCGCAAATCGGCTTCGCTGAGGGCGGCGCGTTTTTGCTTGACAGGATCACGTGGATAGCTTAAATCAATATCCACGATAATCACCGCCGCTTGCCCAGACACTGCAAAATGCAACAATTGCTGCAACTTATCACGCGGCGTGCGTTAATAGCGGCTCGCCCCAATCTTGATAAGTGGCTTCATCAATATCAAGCCAAACAAAAGGATAAGTCGGTTTATCTGGTTTAGGCGCACTGCCCCGATAAAAACTCATCAACCAATCAACGTTGCTATCTTCAAATTCAGTCATCCAACGACTGTTATGCAGCGACATTACTATCAGCGCAATGGTTAAACCGACTACCAAATTGATGAACCGTTGTTGAGAAAAACGGGATCGTCGCTGCCAAAAAGGGCGGCAACGTGGACATATTATGTCAACAAGGCCAACAAGTTGGGAATACAGAAATGTGAAAAGACGGAGAAAGATTGGGTATAACAATAATACGCGCAACACAGACATGGCAATTGACACCTGTTAAGAATTTGATATGGGTTACCCCAGGAGTCCAAACTTTAGTTTGGACAGGCAAAACCTTCAAGGTTTCTAACTGGTCAAATTAGGGCAAAACCTTCAAGGTTTCCCAAACCTTGAAGGTTTCTAACTGAAATTGACAATTTTTAAAATACGGTTAATGCCTTCTGCACCGCCTAATGGTATGGAAATATGTCCGTTTGGTACGTCAATGTCACGCGGGTTAATCCTTATCAATGTACTGTTATCTTTATCTGCGATGACTTCGGAGTAGATTCTAACAGTTGGCACGGCTGTTCCGGCGCCAATTTCAATAATAGCCAAGTTAAAACCGGCCTTCTCTACTTTATCAAGCCAATTCAAGAGTTTTTTCTCTTGTTTTTCGGTTCGATCGTCGTTCCAAGCCCAGTCGCCAAACATTAATACATTCGGGCGCGCAATCAGGCCACAATTTTGGCATTGAGGTAAAGGTTCCAACGCTTCAAAAGCTTGTTCATCGACGTTGACTTCAATTCCAGCCGCTTCCCAAATGTCATCAGTACAGGGTCTTATGCATTGGAGATAATGGATGGAACCGTGACATTCGACTATCTTATCTTCATCATATCCGGCTTTTTGAAATTGCCCGTCAATATTTGAGGTAAACACGAAATATCCACCTTTTTTAGATTTGGCTGTTTCAAGGAGTTGTAAAAAACCATTATGCGGTATTGCCTTTCGGTAAAGGTTTAACCGATGTCCAGAAAATGCCCATGCCAATTTGGGATTTTGGTGAAACCATTTCGGAGTTGACATTTGACTGAAGTGCAAGCCTAATTTTGCGATGGGCGGATAGGCTTTCCAAAAACCCTGATTACCCCTAAAATCAGGTAAACCAGAATCAACGCCCATGCCAGCACCCGCCGTAATAAGAAGCGCATCAGCGTTTAATAATGTTTTTGCGGCTGGTTCTATAGAGTGTTCTAATGTCATAACGATTGTCCTTTGTTCAGGTACCGGAGTCCAAACTTTAGTTTGGACAGTGCCAAGATAAATCTTGGACTCCTAGAATGGTACCGGAGTCCAAACTTTAGTTTGGGCAGTACCAAGATAAATCTTGGACTCCTAGAATGGTACCGGAGTCCAAACTTTAGTTTGGACAGTGCCAAGATAAATCTTGGACTCCTAGCGTTTTTCAGAAAACTCATTGACAATTTTTAAAATTACGGTTAATGCTTGAGTATAAAAATAACCGGCGCAGGATAGGCATGGCGGTTTATACTTGTTAAAAAGTAATGGCGAATGGCAAATGGGCAATTATATTTAATAAAGTCACATTATCCGTGTTGTGTATAGTCGATAAATAATATATAACTGATGTTACGCACTGCGCTTCAAAATGAGTCCAGAGGGGCAACCATAAAGGATTGCCCCTACATATCATTATATATTGTGTTGGCATGCCCCTTTGTGGTTGCCCCCGCAGGGCAGCTTGCGCAAGCCCTTTCACCAAACCTCATCATGGTATGGAACTTTCCGCTTTATTGCACAAACTGTGATAAGTCGAAGCAATGTGCGTAACATGAGTATATAAGAAATGATAATAAATAATTATTATGGAAAAGAAACCAAGTTTATTAACTTGGTTTTTCAGACTCTATTTCTATAACATATGGTTCGGACACTTTTTGAGGGCGCGAGCTTAAATGACTCAAAGGCTTTATTTTTATAAAATGTCATCAAATGGAACCAAGCCTAAAGACTTTGATTTAATTCCTGTCCGAAATATTGCAACATGAATTTATGGCTCTACTCATCGGTAACGGACACGCGGTGCTTAGAACGAGCGAATACCCAAACAATACCAAAGCCCGCCATCAATGAATGCTCAGTCTCCAACAAAGGACTGTCTTCAAAGGCAGTACCGGAAAGATTATCATAGCGCAAAAAAGCACCAAACTGTAAGCTTTGAAATTGCCAACGGAGCGATAAGCCCAATCGTGTGCCACTGTAGCCATGCTTTCCCGTGTACGAAGGACGTGTGAGGGTGGCGTATTGGGGAGCGACACCATAATAGTAGTCATGGTAGTTCTGACTGGCATAAAGCGGCCCCACAGCAACACCAAACTTCCAGCGGCGTGTCGCACCAATAACCGTCTCTAACCCAAGTTGTGGATGGAACAACCAGCCCGCATGGTGAATATGGGTCAGATCGGTGGCAAAAGCAGCGCGAAGTGGTAATCTTAGGCTTAATTTTTCCGTGCGAGCCTGTGCCAATAAAATTTTAAGCGATGGGCCAATCTCAAACATTGGATCTAAATTTGGCATACCACGACGTACTACATTATCATCACTTTTTACCGGCATGGCTCCACCCAAACTGATATCAAGGTTCACACGCGCCGACTGATAGAGCAATCCTTGCAATCCGCCCCGATTGATTTTGAACTTATCACCCCGATAGATGAAATAGGGCATCGGCAACAGATAATTTTGCTGATGTCGGGCCCCTCGATAATCAGGAAAATGAATGCCCGCTAACCCTACACCGGCTTCCCATAAGGGAGAACGCTCCTCAGCTTGAAGGGTTGTAAAGGTAACAGCGAGTAGTGTCGCTGCTAATTGACTTATGAATTTCATAACTAACTCTTATTATTAGGCGTGTGCGAGGATTTTATACGAAAAAAACTCAAATGATGATGGTGATAAGTATCTATGTACAGGACAAAAAAGTGTTCAAGCCGTGATGCGATTAAAATCTTTAACGACAAGGATTGTATATAACAAAGGATTGGATCGCGAGCTGTCCGGTTTAAATCTACATCTCTTATGTTGTTGAACTTGCCCAAACAGACACTTGTTGTTATAGGTTTTTTAAATCCTTTTTTATATACAATCCTTGTCGTTTGGTTTTAGAAAAAACTTGTGAGTCGAGTGATACTATCGCAAAAAAAGCGATAGCATCACGAAATTTTTCCGTACATAGGATAAGTATCTACAAAATATCGACGATTTTTAGTTTCGTTGTTTTGGGAATTCATTTTAAACGAAACCTCAAAGGGGGAAACAAACATGAGCCTTTTACTAGACGCTTTTAAAAAAGTCGAGGAAACCAAAGAAACTCAACAAGATGCTCTCACGCCCCAGCCTGATAGCACATCCAATTTGTCTTCCGTCAATGATGAAGAGGAAGATTTACTTTTTTATGAGATAACGGACCATGACGAGCCGAAAACCGTTGATGAACCTGCTAAAGATTCATCCCTCAAAGATTGGGATGACGAATTGCTGCCTGAATTTCAACGCGAAGACGCTCAACTGGAAACCGTCTCGCACAATTCTGAGGGGACAGACGATTTAGATGAACCTTTTTCACCGTTCCAAAACAATGAGCCCAAAATAGATCCCACAGCACACAACTGGAATGAGGAACTTATTACACAATCTGATGACGAACAACCCACAAACAAAGTCGTAGTTCAAGAGGATAACAAACCTCTGGAAAATGAACCGGGGGCAATAAACCGGCATGAAGAACAACTGTTTGACGAGAACCAAAATGAGGTAGTTGAACTGGCTCAACCGACTGCCAATAATCCCAATCAAACTTCTCCCCTAGAGTCGGTGGCTTCACCGCTGCCACAACTTGACTTGAATGAAAAACAACCGCCCGAATTGAAAGCGGATGTGACGGTACAGAAAACCGATGAAGAACGTCTGCGTTTTGACACGGTGACAGAAGCGTCTCTTCAACCAGAAGATGCACGGCGCGTTTTGGCAGCCAGTGCCCCGCCGACTTCTTCCAAACGCACACTCTGGTTATCGGGAATATTAGGCGTATTACTCGTTGGCATGGGAATAGGGTATTATTATTACAGTCAATCTTCATTAGCAGAAGCGCCTTCATTCAAGTTACCAACGCGGCGATTTGTGGTGCTAGAAGATGAACCTACACCACCGGCAGATTCCAACCCAGCACCACCGCAATCATCACCCGCACCTCGCCAGCCGCTATCAAAGCCTGTTGAAGCCGCTAATGAAGTGACTAATGAACCAAGTAAACCGGTTGCAACAACGGATGTGACTGAAAAACCGCAGGCTGAGCAAACTGGCTTTATGTCGGCTGCAAAGTCAGGAATGGCAAAACTGGTTGAATTGGTAACCCCCGAAAAAACGCCGACTGAGCCACCGGCTCAATCCAAATCAGAATCAAAAGCACACTCAGATGACAAACCATCTCAACCAAAACCTCCATCAAAAGACAGTTCACGCCAACAACCAACGATACCTGAGCAACCGAAAGTTGCCCCCAAAGCAAAATCGTTTGTTGCAGAATCGTCGCCACCCTCAAGAAAGCCGGGTATTCATACCTTGCATAAAAACAGTACGCCCCAAATTAATCCCGAATTATATGAAGGTTACGCGGCGTTTCAACGTGGCGATAATCAAACGGCACAAAGGGCTTACACGAATGCGTTACAGCAAGACAAAAATAATCGTGATGCATTGCTAGGACTCGCTGCTTTGGCGTGGCAACGTGGCGACGTGCGTTCTGCACAACAGTCTTATCAACAAGTATTACAATTATATCCTCAAGATACCCATGCCCAAGTGGGGTTAATCAACACCTTGGACAATCGTTCCCCACAAAGCGAAAGTCAATTAAAATTACTCTTAGAGCAGACACCAGAATCTGCCTATATACATTTTAGTTTAGGTAATTTTTATGCCAGCCTTGGGCGATGGGCGCAAGCACAACAAGCTTATTTTGAGGCCTTACGCTATGACAATAGTCAAGCCGATTATGCTTATAACCTTGCCGTGAGTTTGGATCATCTGAACCAACCGCGTATTGCATTGAGTTATTATCAAAGGGCTATACAACTGGCCCCAAATCAACCCATTAATTTTAATCTACCGGCAGCGCAACAACGGGTACAGACGCTACGATCTCACACTCGTGCGAGTGCGCTGGCAAATTTACCGGCCGAAACTTTTTAGATAGCGGAGTCCAATCTAGTTTGCCCAAACTAAAGTTTGGACTCCTTGACTCACACCGAAAACTTAAAAAACGATGAAAAAACCACAGCGTCGCATTGGTGAAATGTTGGTAGAGAAGGGTATCATCACCGAAGATCAATTAAAAATTGCCCTCACAGAACAGAAAAAAAACCCTGAACAATTGGGGAAAATTCTCATCAATTTAGGGTTTGTGTCCGAAGCGGTGATACGCGATTTGATGAGTCAAGAGTTTGAGCAAACTAATGTCGATTTGTCTAAGTTAGTCATCGATCATGAAGTCATCCAATTAGTGCCGAAAAGTATCGCTTCTCGCTATACCCTATTACCTATCAACTTTGATAAAACCACTCACACCCTGACAGTGGCAATGGCTGATGTCTTTAATGTGTTAGCAATCGATCAGTTAGTCGCAGCGCTAGGGGGAACAATCAAAGTTGAACCAGTGATGGCAGGCGAGGGTGAAATTGTCAATGCCATTGATAATTGGTATGGCTTTGATCTCTCTATAGATGGCATTTTAAATGAAATTGAAACCGGTGAAGTTGATTATCAAAGTTTGTCTGTCAGTGGTGACGGATATAGTCAGCCGCTAGTGCGTTTGGTAGATGCATTGCTATCTGATGCGGTGAAACGTTATGGTTCAGATATTCATTTTGAACCAGAAAACGGTTTTTTGCGGATACGTTATCGTATTGATGGGGTATTGCAACAAATCCGTAGTTTGCATAAAAATTATTGGTCAGCCATTTCGGTGCGTCTGAAAGTGATGGCAGGCTTGAATATTGCCGAAACTCGGATTCCGCAAGATGGGCGTATTTCCTTAACTTTAGCGGGGCGGCCTATTGATTTTCGTGTCTCTGTGCAACCGACTGTTTATGGCGAAAACATTGTGTTGCGTATCCTCGACAGTCAAATGGGCATTATGGAGTTAGAAAAAATAGGGTTATTAACAGAGAATTTGAAGGCATTAAAACTAATGATAGCTCGCCCTGACGGCGTTATTTTAATGACAGGGCCCACTGGTAGCGGTAAAACGACTACCTTATATTCCATCCTGAAACACCTTAACACTGAAGCCGTTAACATTATGACGCTTGAAGATCCCGTTGAGTATGTTTTAGGGCAAGTGCGACAAACGGCTGTGAATGAAGCGGTGAAACTGGATTTTGCCAATGGGATTCGTTCAATGATGCGTCAAGATCCCGATATTATTCTGGTTGGTGAGATTCGTGATCAAGATACCGCCGAAATGGCTTTTCGTGCCGCTATGACTGGGCATCAAGTCTATTCCACTTTACACACTAATTCTGCGATAGGTGCCATTCCGCGCCTGTTAGATATTGGCATTAGAGCCGACACCATGGCTGAAAATATCATCGGCATTGTTGGACAACGCCTTGTGCGTAAACTTTGTCCAATGTGCAAACAAGCCTATTCACCTAGTGAGACGCACCGAATGCTATTAGACTTATCATCGACTGACGATGTCATGCTGCATAGTCCGACTGGCTGTGAACAATGTGGACAACGCGGTTATAAAAGCCGTTTAGCATTGATGGAAATTTTTCGCATGGAAGAATCTTCACAAGATTTGATCGCCCACCGTGCCACCACGTATGATATAAAAAAACATGCTCAAAAGATCGGATTTCGTAATCTTGCGCAAGATGGTATACGCCGAGTGCTTGAGGGGCTAACAAGCTTAGAGGAAGTATCGCGGGTGGTGGATTTGACGAGTCGGTTAGGG
>QNER01000028.1 GCA_003646175.1 Candidatus Parabeggiatoa sp. nov. 1 | reverse complement strand
TAATCGATACGGAGAGTACAGCGAATGTGCGAAATTAACGAATTAACCCGAAAAATCCGTCAATCAGTTGTACTCAATATAATATAACGACAAGGATTGTATAATCGATACGGAGAGTACAGCTAATCCCAGAAATAAACGAATGAACCCAGTCCCTACTAACGACAATTTTCACCCTATTTTTGTTCCACATTTTTGGGGTTGGGGGCGGGGTGTTAAATTTGAAGGATTTTTGCGTCTAAAATTTCACTCTATTTTTATTCCGTGGCTTTATTTGTAGGGTGGGATCGCTGTCGGCTCGATCTCAAAACATAAGACAATCGATATCGCCCGCTTGCCCACCATCCGTGCTTCAAATTGGATATTTCGTGAATTTTGGTGGGATCGCTGTCGGTAAAATAACGACCTCTATTAAGCTATTGTCGCCCGCTTACCCACCCTACATAAGATCACAGTAATAAAAACCGGGTGAAAATTTTGGCGCAAAATTACCTCAAATTTAACACCCCAGGTGCAACCTGGGGATCGCCAATCGAAAATAGCTCAACGGTGGGGGGGTTGTTTAATTAAATCAGTTTTTAAAACACATTGCCCATTAAATGAACCCCAAACCTCATTGGTGAAGGTTTTTAATTCGTTCATTTCTTAATTCGTTGTACTCTGTTACTCTGTTTAGTTACTTTATAAAAAAGATAAAAAATCCTATTATGTCTTTATGAAAAAGAAATATAACCTCAAAACGCTTTTGAAAGATTTTCACGCTGCCACCTTGCCCCCAATAATAACCAGTGAATATCACATCCCGACGACCAGTGGAAAAATCATTACACTCATTGGGGCAAGGCGCAGTGGTAAATATTTTTTATTATATCAATTAGTCAAACAAATTACGGTTCAGGTGCCAAAACAACAGATTATATTCATTAATTTTGAAGATGAGCGGCTTGAGCTTCAGAGTCAGGAATTGGATTTAGTGATACAAGCCTATTTAGAACTCTATCCCCAATATCAAGATTTATCGCAGTGCTATTTTTTCTTTGATGAAATTCAAAATATCACCGGTTGGGAGAAATTTATACGGCGTATTTATGACACGATTTCTAAAAATATATTTATCGCCGGTTCCAATGCCAAAATGTTAAGCAGTGAAATTGCAACCGCATTGCGGGGGAGAAGTCTGAGTTACACTATCTATCCCTTAAGTTTCAAAGAAAGCCGGCGTTTTCAATCCATTAACCCCGATATTGAAACGACCACAGGACGCGCTTTGCTAAACCATGCATTAGAAAGGTATTTGCACGAAGGTGGTTTTCCGGAATTAGCCTTATTGCCCAATCAAGACTTAAAGCGCAAAACCTTACAAGAATATTATCAAGTGATGTTATTTCGAGATAGGGTAGAACGCTATCAAATTACGAATCTGACGGCCTTGAAATTTTTTCTTAAACGGCTTTATGCTTCAACCACCAAACAAATTTCTATTAATCGTATTTATAATGAACTCAAATCGGTCGGTATTCGCATCGGTAAAAATGCGTTGTATGATTTTTTAGAACAAGCCGAATCCATTTTTATGATGGGTTCTTTGAAGAAATATGCCTATAAAATCTCCACGCAAGAACTCAGTGAAAAAAAGGTTATGCGATAGATAATGGATTAACCAATGCCATGATTTTCCATTTTTCTAGAACAAATGGTATTCTGGGAATTAAAACGTCGCCGGTCCGATCTGGATACGCTTTTTTATTACAAAAACCAGTTTGAGTGTGATTTCCATCATCGCCGCTATTCAGGTGTGTTACCAACTGGATGAGCCAAAAACCAAGCAACGAGAAATAAAAGGATTACGCCAAACTTGTCAAACCTTTAAATCGGTGCCAGGTTTTATCATCACTTATGAGAATGAAGAACCGATAGAAGGTATGAAAAAACTTTATTAATTTTATAGAAAAATATAGTTGATTCTAGTTGAATATGTGGTATAAAATAATACAATGAAACTGTCTCAATGGGCGAAAAACAAAGGTATTGATTACCGAACCGCATGGGAACACTACCGTTGTGGTAAAATCCCAGGTGCTTATCAACTTAAAACGGGTACCATTATTGTCCCTGAAGAAGTCAAGGAGACGAAAGCGGAGTTTATTGTTACATATGCTCGGGTGAGTTCATCAGAAAACCAAGATAATCTAGAAAAACCATCGGAAAGACTTATACAATTTTGTAATGCTTTGGTCTGGCAAACTCATTTAAACCTGAAGGAAATTGGCTCCGGACTCAATGAGTCAAGGCCGAAACTCAATAAAGTCTTGAAAGAAGGTAAGCTTACCAAGCTTGTTGTCGAGCATAAAGACAGACTGGCTCGATTTGGAGTCAAATATATCTATCTTCTTTGCCACCATATTGATTGTGAAGTTATTATTTTAAACAATCAAGAAAATGATAAAGAAGATTTAATCCAAGACTTTGTTTCCGTGATTACAAGCTTTTGTGCCCGAATATATGGGCAGCGTCGCAGTAAAAGAAAAACCGAACAACTGATTAAGGAATTAAACCAAAATGGCGAAGTCAAAAAAAACTAATAAGTTAATAAAATCTCTTAATCATATAAAACTTGATTTAGCAAATATTGGAAAACCAAACAAGTTAAACGAACTTGGTGATGCTTATATTTTTGTGGTACAAAGTTATATTGATTACATTTTTGAAAATGACCTAAAAAAGGTTAGTGGTTATGATGATTTGCCAGAAATTCCTTTTGAATTATCGGAAAGGTATAAAAGATGTGCTTGGCAACAAGCCGCTGGCATTATGAAGTCATTTTATGCTAATAATTATCAAAATACCAGGCAATGTCAATGTAATCCAAATTCAAGGTTCAAAAACGAAAACCTTTGAATATTGGCTAAAAATTTCGACCTTGGAAAAAGGCAAACCGATTTATGTACCAATTAAGATTCACAACTATGGCAAACAAGTTTTAGGTGAAGGAAAATTACGTGGTGGTGTGACTCTTTCCAAAACGGATGGACAATGGTATGCCACATTAGCGGTAGAAATTGAGAAAAAGAAACCGATTGCCGATTTGAGTCATATGGTTGGTGTTGATTTAGGAATTAAAAATATTTTCACGGCTTCGACGGGTCAGTTCTTTGGTCAATTTTCTAATCCGTTAAAAAAACTTCTCGAACAATCGGAGGTTAAAAGACGAAGGAAACAGAAACTTAATGCCTGTTTAAAGAAAAAAGGCAAACCTGAAGTTGATTTAAGTTCTCCTAAAATCATAGCGACGGTCAGAAATGAGATAGGACGTGCTGCGAATCAACTTGTTAATACTTTAGAAAAAGATTCTTTAGTGGTTTTGGAAAAGCTGAATATCAAGGGAATGAAGTTCAAATCGAAACGGATGAACCGTATCTTAAAAGCTTCTAAAATCGGTTTGGCGTTGGATAAGTTGAAGGAAAAACTTGATTATAAACATATTCGCTACGCGATGGTTCCAGCGGCTTATTCCAGTCAGGAATGTAGTGAATGTGGGTATGTTCACAAGAAGAATCGTCCAACACCAGAAAAGTTTAAGTGTGGTTATTGTGGACCGAAAGAAAATGCGGATGTCAATGCTGGCAAAGTACTTATCAAACGTTTTGGTGATGCTGAGCTGTTAAACGTTGGTCATTTCCGCTTCGTGAAAACGATTTTATTGGAGAGATTCGACAAACTTTTTCCCGATGCCCGTAGTATATCGGGTGGACTACAACCGGGTACTGAACCGATTAGGACAGTGCTTCGAGAGATAGGTTGGCAACAACTGACGGTCAATCAGTCCACTTAATGTTGGATCTATATTTATCTATAGATTTTACAACTATCCAAGTGATATCAGTCTTAGAATTTTTGTTAGGTGTTTGTTTACCATGGGAGTATGGATAATTGACGGAGGCCCACGCCTGCGCGTCACAGCTTTTAAAAATAACGCCAAACAACCCCGAAGGGGGTTGAATGTGAAACGACGGTCCGAGGGTAGCGAGATCATAGCCCCAGGTTGCCGCCTCATCGTTAGACAGAAGTATTTAAATATTTTATTTTAAATGTAATTTTATTGACGGGTGGGTAGCTAGGGTGGGCCGCGAAACGAAGTAAGCGAAGCAAAACCCACCGTACGACTGATTTTGGAAATTCTCCGCCAACGGCAAATGTTGACAGTGCTAAACTATCTGGCGGCAAAAAATGGTAATCAAATTATTATCGCAACACATTCCCAAGTGATGCTGGAAAATGCCATTGACAACAATCTAGTACAGGAGGGCGGAAGTTTCCGTACCACCCCAACGCCAACGGCTAAAGCCGTTGTCTAAAAGCTCAAGTACGTATCAGGGCACTACAAAAGAGGGTTAGTCGGCTTTAGCCTCAGACAAGCTTTCAGACAACTGCTTTAGCTGTTGGCTGGGGTGGTCTTTATATTTCCGCTTTACTGCACTAGTGATGTTACTTGATGGGGAGGCGATTAACCTGTCTAAAACCCTCCCGATTAAAAATGCACTCCAAAATTTTGGACTAGAACATTATTATAAAGCGAAAATTACCCAAACCATTTTGTATGTCGAAGGTAGCACGGATATAGAAATGTTAAAAGCCTTCGCGGAATGGCTTGATCACCCGGCTAAAACCGTATTAACGGATAAGTTAAATTATTATTATGAGCCTCTTGCAAAACCCCAGGTTGACACCTGGGGCTATTCAAATTCAACCCCTTTGGGGTTGATATTTTTAAAAACTGGTCCTAGGTGAAACCTGGGCAACCCCGTAGGGGTTGAATGTGAATAGCCCCTGGTGAAACCTGGGGCAACCCCGTAGGGGTTGAATTTGAATAGCCCCAGGTTTCACCTGGGGAACGTTTTTCAGGCTAAAGTTTCGCGAAGCGAAACTTTAGCCTGAAAAGGAGTTTTGCAAGAAGCTCTTATGTTCAAGATACGGAACCCGTCGCCTCTTTTGAGAAATAAATCGACAAAGTAGCCGGTTATTATCAAGATTATGTGCAACATTTTTATGCCATTAAAGCGTGTCTTCCCGCACTCACCGGCATTGCGCTATTTGATGGTGATAATAAGGGCCAAAAAAATCGGATCAAACCAGATTTAGCCATCGTCTATTGGAAAAAGTATGAATTAGAAAATTACTTTATTCAGCCCGATGTCATTGAAAATTATGTCCGGGCACATTATGAAAAACAGCCCTTAAAATCAGCACTGATTAAGCGTCAAATGGCAAAGTTAAAAGAAGCCATTAACCAAACTATTTTGACCGACATTTTGAATAATGACGACGAAGCGTATGCGGCTTATGTTAAATTAGATAATGCTCTCCAAAAGCAAACTTTTATTAACAATGCCAGTCATAAAAAATTGAGTGTATTTTTAGATAATGTCTTGCAAAAATTTGCGAGTTTGGTCCAAGAACCACGACTGTTAAATAAAGGGCGATATTATGAATTAATCAAATTTATGCCTAAATCAGCCGTTGATTCGGAAGTCATTGAAAAATTGGATTTATTAGTCAAATATTTAAAACACTGATGTTTAGCTAAACAATGTCATACGACTTCAAAATAAATTATGGCCTGCAATAATCCGTGGTAGATGGGGTTTGTAACCCCGTCGGGCGGTTTTTTCTAAGCTCAATTCGTTGTTGATGTCTTATCGAAAACGCGAAAACGTTGGGGACGCGGTTACAAACCCAGTCCCGCATAATATTTTGCGGAAAAGAATAATAACCAAATACGACAGGCTACCCATTGTGCTCATATCTTAGCAAGTGCTAAATGCAATAGCATAAAACGGATGATACGAAATAAAGGCAAAATAGTCGAGAAAAAAGATTTTCAGGCAATTAGAAAGATATCGATGGCGAATAAAGAGAGAAGAAGTAGTTGAATACTTATCGGGTTATAAAAGTTTTATAGAATATATTTATTGCGAAACGGATAAGAGGCCGGACAAAACCACAACGAAAGTAGCCGGGATGGATTGGTGAAATTATGATTCGTTGAATCGTAGCGAGGGTATAATGAAAGGTGGGTTTCGCTATCGCTCTACCCACCCTACGCTCGCTAGGGGACTGACCACATGTTATATGATATAATTAAAAATCGTTATAAACCTTTAATCGATTTAGACTAATGTCTCGTAGTTCTCGTTTAAAACGAGATGGTATTCCAATACATATGATTCAGCGTGGCAATAATCGAAATGCCTGTTTCTATGCGGATGAGGATTACCAGTTTTGCATTGAATAAGTACTGAAGCATAAGTTTTCAGGTTTTTTAAATACACCCCAAAACTCCTTTATCAAAGGAGTAAACGAAATTAAAATACCGGTTAATTTGTGCTTCAGTACTAATATTGATGCGTCTTGCCATGAGGATGAGGTAATACTACATGCTTATGTATTGATGACCAATGATGTTCATTTATTGGTCACACCAACGGATGGAACGAGCCCGTCACGGGGGTAATGAAGGGATTAGGACAACGGTACGTGCAATACATAAATAGAACCGCTCAAAGGACGTGAAGCTAATGGGAAGGTGGTTTTCGTTCCAGCTTAGTAGTAGAGGAAAATTATTTTTATGCTTGTCAATATAGAACTTAATCCCGTACGAGCAAATATGGTATATCATCCTGCAGAATATAAGTGGTCAAGCTACCGACCGAACGGACAGGGGGATCTGGTTCGGGTGGTCTGCCCCCAGAGGCTTGACCGAGCTGTCGGAAATGATGCAACAGCCCGTCAAATGGCCTCTAACAAATTGTTAGGTTCTGAGTTATAATAAAGTTTCTTAAATGAAATTCGCATGCCAACGAATGGTGTAGTCGTATTTGGAACATTGAAGTTCCAACGAGAGGTAGGTTATAGCTTGGGGAGGATGCCAGTGCATGACGCACGTTAATCCCCCAAAAGGCGCATTTTTAATATGGATTCTGACCAGGCCCAGTATTATTATGGCCGAGAATGCCTCAAGATTAAATGTTGTATGTCCCCGGAGTCGCGCGATAGGCTCGAGGTGTAGCCGCGTGTTGTAAAGGAAGCTGTAGGGACGCAAGTGGATCGCTAGTGAAGTGTGAAGTTGTATTGGTTGCGATTGCTTATAACGGGATAATGGTAATGGGTGGTGTTGAACAGGGATGTGCAAGGTGGTGGGCAAAGAGCAGTTGATGAGCACATAGTGGTGCAATGTGCCCAAAGGCAGAGGAACTGGGTGTATCAGAAATCATTTATGAATATTTATTTGTGTGTCGCCTGTGGAGATAAAGAAGAAATGGTAGTGCTGCAATTAGGTGATGATTTAGTTCACGTCCAATGATGCATTATAGTGGTGTATAAAAAACCAGATGGCTCCAATATGGTTTTCTATTTTCTTAGAAAATGAAAGCGTGCTTCATACTTGGCGAGAAATCCTCTGGCGCATTGTGTTATTGAAACGTTCTATATGGTTGGTTTGACCGGTTTCTTTTCCAATGGCCTTATGTCGTTTACTGGGGATGACTGTTTCATAGGCAGCCCAGAAATCGGTTAACAAACAGCGCATTGTCGATAAACGGGAGGTAAGCTACTCCATAGGGCTTGCGCTCCCTCACGACTTCGAGTACCGACATAAACACCGATGATTTCATGCGTCTCTCGATCAATCGCCAGCCAAATCCATTGCTTATTTCCCTTGTTACCAACAAACGACCACATTTCATCGCACTCAACGGTTAGTTCCCCCTGTTTTTTAGATTGAATTATTAACTCACGAGGGACTGATTCATATTTATCATTAACATAATATTGGAGCCATCGCTCAGACACTTGTGCGACACGAGCAATCCCAGCTAGAGGAATTTTTTCCAGTAGGAGTCTGTCAACTAACTCTATAATTTCTCTGGAAATATGGTAATGCTCTGATGGAACTTCAACAAATTGTATTCCACAGATAAGGCATTTGAAGTTTTGCTTCCCATTCTGTCTGATGCCATTTTTGACGGTATGATCTGAGTGACATTTTGGACAATTCATCACGACCTCCTCACAATGAAAGACAATCTTATCTGAGATAAAATCATCATGCAATTGCAGCACTACCGAAGAAATAAAGAAGAGGATGTGACATCCCCAGGAAGTAGAAAGAGTAGTGATTGAATAGGAGTGTGAGTAGAGTCAGGAGTATGAGATGTAAAATGGAGGGTGATGTGTCAAAGTCTAAAAGATGCGATGGAGGGAGGAAATGAAAGGTTAGGAAAATTCTAGTAAGAAGTAGTCGTACGGTAAACGACGAATGTCCTGTGGGCGCGCCGCAAGGGATTGGAATGGACGCGTGTTTATAATACGAACGATTAATGTGCCTAGTCCCTCATGTCAAGTCCTGGTACACGGGCGAAAATGCAAAGGCAGCTACATTTGAGGAGTGCGAAGACACTGAAGCGATGCTGGGGTGTCGGAGAGCGAGGGGCTGTTCGACGAGCAGTGTGTTGCAGGGGCATGTCCCCCTGAGAAAGGGATTAGTGCTCGGGTAGAAGAGACACTAGCTGGAAATAGTGGGTGGAATGGAAGTACAGGTTAAGGGTGTGTGGGGAGGTGCGGTGCACCCCCCCAGAAGAGAACCAGTCGTGCGGTGTAGGAATATAACACCAGGTGTCCTGGTAAGGCCGGGAGCCTCATCCATACAGAGTGCAAAAGTAGGAGGTAAGTCCAAGGAGGCGTTGTGAGATGGGGGGTGGGTGTAGTTGACACACGTGGGCAAGCGGGATATACGGCAAACAGGAGAAGGTAGATGTGCAAGCCCGCGGTGTGTCACCCCGTGTTGGACGGGTAGAAATAGAGTTAGAGGACGTAGCTGTGTAATAGCGGTCAGCACAAGGGGCGGAGAGTATCACATCAAAGCGAAGAACTGATTCCGATGAGACCCGAGATGTATGGTGACTGTTGCTGTAGTAGGTGATTTGGTCAGTGTGGGGGTGTAAACCTGATGGTCGAGTGCGACAAGTAGGACATTGACCTTAAACAATATTGAAAAGGTACGGATTTCGGGAGGTCCGATGTTAGTGTTGGGTAGTTTGAGATGAGTTAACATGGGACGTGTAACCTGGATATGTAGGCGTTGTGGCTCCGAGAGTTGGTCGAGGTATTGGACAATACGGTTGCGAAGCAACTGGGGGGTGTGAGGAACAGGTAACGCATGGTATTTCCCAGCACATAGTAAAGCTTTAACTAGAGACTCAGGGGAGGGTGGGTATTGTTCAATAACAGTCATGCCGTTGAAGGCCCGGGGTGCAGTAATGGGCGTACGTGTAACAGGTGGTGGAGAAGTGACGAGAACGGACTGTGGGAGCATAGCCTGTGGCTCGAGCAGTCGGCCCAAGGTCGTGAGCCACAGTGGATTACTAGGGTCCAAGTCGTGATGAAGCTGGGTGACCCCCTGTGCCGCGTCCGAGGCCAACCGTAAGACGAGTAGAGTCTCATAAGCGATGCCAGGGAGTATGTCGGGCCCGAAAAAGACGGTATCTTGTGGGTCCCCCGCTGTGAGTCGTGGGGTATGGTGAGGTCCAGTAGTCACAAGTCGAACAAACCGTTGTTGTCCATCCTGCCAGTTCGGGGGCTGATTCCCGCGAAGCGCCTGAAGATCAGTCGAAAGTTGTGTCAGGGTGGATGGGGGGTAATCGGACTCCAGCATGGGAATGGCGGTTGACATTGGAAGGGAAGAGTACACCTCAACATGTTCGTGTCCGGTGCTAGCAGGGATGTGGACATTGGGTGAGAAGAGATTGTATTGGGTAAAGAGGGAGAAGTGCACGGGTTTGGTCGTGTTGAGGATGGCCTTAGGAGTGAGCAAATCATAAAGCATTACCCATCCGAGCTCGAACAGTCCTGAGTCGGTGGCATTGGAGTTCAGTTCCGTGTCCCCAAAGCGGCTATTATGGCGAGATCCTGGTTCCCCAGAGAACTCGAAATAGAAAAAAACAAAGTCAGTATTGGCGATATGTGTAGCGTCATGTGAGGTCGTGTTATGCTTCCCCTTGGACGTTCCATAAGGTGTTTGTCCGTAGGCACCAGATTGTGTTAACCACTGGTTAGAAAACCGGGTGCCCGATTGACGAATAGCGTTGATTGCGTCCAGAGAGGTCATATGTACTAGTAAAGGGTTCAGGGCCAGGACCTGGGACAAAAAAGCGGTCTCCCAGGGAGTGAGGGTCCCTAATGTGGTCTTCAGTCGCTGCAAGTTAGTAGTGGATAAGCTTTGCATGCGTGTAATGGCAGATATCTCGGTCATGAGGTGTTGTGGTGGTTGTAGAGAGTTGAGTGTGACTTCCCTCCACAAACCCCCAAAGGACAGCATATGTTGGTAGGCCTTAAGGGCGGCACCTAATTGTGAGGGGGCGGGCGTCGGAGGATGGAAATTGTCATCAGCGGAGGGATGATTGTTACTCGGAACCGGCGCGACAGTGTGAAGGGGTACAGGTAAAGAAAGACTTCGTTTAAGAGGCATAGTGTGAGACCCGTATAGAGTGATTGTGTATTGAGTAGGACATTGAACAGTACAGTGGTGTCAACCAGATGGTACGCGGGGGTAGAGAATGATGAGACAGAATGGCGACCAGAGGCGGACAAGCGAAGGACAGGAAAGGGTGTAGACCAGAGCCAGGTATGAGTAGCTGCAGTGGCTGGATCTAGATAGTGGCGAAAATAGCCTCGTTTAGAATCAGAATTTCAAGTAAATGTGTACAGACGTTATAAAAATAAATAAGCAATTGAGAGATGTGTGGGATGGTTAGGCCAGATAGTCTTCAGCAAAAATCGGGTCTGGCATTGCGTCAGGATTTGACTCTGGAAAGGGTGAGGCTACTCAGAGCTACCGTTCAACGGTCCAAACTGAGTGGGAAGAAATCCGGGAATCTGAAGCTGTTGCTGATGTGAATGCGGAATAAAGGAATGATGCACAGTATGATCAGGCAGACCATAGCACACAAAAATTTTACCATTGCCGATAGTATTAATTAATCCAGAACACATGGTACAGGGTTGGTGTGTAGTGAAGAGGTGAGCCCCATGAAGTAGCGTAGGGTCAGGACAGGTGTAAGGATTGACCTGAGCAAGCAGGGCATTCACTTCGGCATGGTAACAGGAGTTCGAGTGCTTGGTATTCAACCCCCAACTTAACACTTTCCCGGATCGAGAAGTAAGAATAGCTCCAACATTTTTACCGTGGGCCTGGTGGCCTCGATTCCCGAAAGAACGTTCAACGACCAGTCCTAATGCAGCGAGCAGGTAAAGAGGACCGAGAAATTTCAAGTGTGTCGGGTCGTTCAGAATGAGTTGAGGGTCACTCAGTGGCAAAGAATGTGGAGGTTTGGAGGCGTAGAGGTAATAAAAATCAATCAAAGCGCTGGAGATGGAAGTGAACGCCAGGCGATTGCGAGGATTAATTTGAGAGGGATTATGATTGATCTTTATTTTATACAGCTGGAGGATGCCGGTTTCCATAGTGGTAAGGAGTGAGAGCGGTTTAGTAGTATACAGACCAGAGGCATTTTTGGGGTTGGTCCCAGGTAACTCGCAAGGATGGTTGTAAAGGCGATGGACCAAACTGACGATAGCGGAACAACCAGCGGAAGTGATTCCGAGAGGTTCTAACGAATAGTAAACTCGGGTAGCCGCGTTAACATCACTTTTATCAAAGAATAAAGAAACCGAATGAGCAGGATGATGTTGCAGAAGGGTATCAAACAATGGTTTTAGTTTCATAAACAGATTACAAATAGCTGAATGCGAATAAATGGGGTCAGAGTAAAATTATTTAACATTATCCTAATCTCTAGTGCCAGACGGAGTTTGTAACCTTGTATGGAGGTTTTGTCGTGCCTCAATTCGTTGTTGATGTATAATCAAAAAATAGAGAAAGTTCGGGACGGGGTACCCCGTCCGGCCGGATGATGGAATCAGGAAAGAGCGTTTGATATGGTAAACACATATCGACAGCGTCGACTCAAATGGGTCAGTACCCTTTTTATCGAGTAAAAAAGATCACGTTAAAAAAGGGGCCAGGCTCAAGTTATTTTCTCTCGACCTAACTCCTAAAGCGTTGTCGTGTCTAACTAAATACCTAAAAAGAAAAAAAAGAAAGTACCAATCAAAATAAATTAATAACAAACCCCAAAGTGACTCAAGTTAAGAATTGAAATAAACCCCACTCTCAACCCACCGCCACCAAAAATTTTGATACATGGCTAGGCGTTCAGCATCAGCCCCGTCGGACTCCAGGGTCTCCATTGGCTTAAAATGATTATGCCATGATTGAGCGCCTATATCAACACCGTCGCGCCCAGACTCGCTATCAAAACGATAACCCATAAACTCAAACCCGCGAGACAACCGGCCGATAAAGGTTTTATCGGGATGTTTTTCCACCTTCAGCGACTCCAACACTTGGTTGGCTCGTTTAATCGCGCCCCTTAAAGGCCCTCGGGTCGGCGCTAACACCACCCAATCATCCATAAAGCGGGCATAAAACCAACCCGTTTTGGTCATCGCATCATCCAGCGGTTTTAGATACACCCCGCCCATCAAAGGCGACAATGGACACCCCAAACTGATGCCCAAATCAATCTGCCGCAACGCGCCATCTTCTTCCTCTAAATGTTGCAAATACCCCCGTACCAAATCCAACACCATTGGCGACGGTATCATATCACACAACAACCCCATAAGACAATCATGGTTGAAACCGGGCTAATAACTTTTAACATTGCGACGAAACAAGAAAGTCTCATCGCCCACCGCTGCTTGTACCGCCGGCACGGCCTATCCCCCGCCCCGTCCCGTCAAATGATAACAAAAAGGACTGAGTTTCGGGTGCATAAATTGCCCTAACACGATAGCCAAACCTTTCAAAACGATGGCATTTTGCGCGGCCCAAATCCAGTATACATCTTTGGGCGTGCAGACACATCTCACTGGCATCAAGCGATACTGCCCCTCGCACACCGCCCGTCGTAATGGCTCATCGATAAATCAGGAGTCCAAACTTTAGTTTGGGCATTATGAGGGTAATTGATGCGTCGTTCTCATCAAAAACGGCATCGGCGGTGATTTGTTGAATCATTTTTTTTATCCGTGAAGGGTCCGGGTGGAGAAAATATCCCTTATGGTGGCCACCTCCTCACTCCAACTGACGAGCTATCTCTCAATAACGACCTTGCTTGCTTCAGCAAATATCCAATTTAAGGTATCAAACAATCTTTGTAGATTTTCTTCATTTGGTGCATCTTCAGCTTGTAAATTTCTTTTATCTTTTAGAAATAATAAAGAATTTTTCGTATATTTACCAAATTGCCATTGTTTACCATCAGTAATAATGGCATAACAAATAGTCGCCCCTTGCGTCGAAGCGGCATAAGATTCCGCCAATGCTTGCCCCCAAGCGTTATCCCAATCACGCTTTTTTGCTTCTATGACACACAGAGGTGGAACATCTATCAAATTACCTATACCTACTTTTTTTGGACGAGCAATTAGAAAATCAGGTGTACCTGAAAGATTCAAAGATGCATCTACCTCATAGAATATATGTGACCAAACCCGAAATTCCTCATAAGCTTTATCTAATACCCTTAATATAGGTTTAATAATATCTTCACAAATGGCGTATTCAGAAACATAAGCGAGAGGGTCATCTAATAACTCCTTAATTTCATCACGTTTGTTCTCTGGTATCTTAAAGGGCAAAGTTTCTATGAAAAATCCCTCTTTTATTATAAGATTGAATTTTTCAGCGACTTCTGCATCCGTTTTAAAACTTCCAAATCCCATAATTTATCTCCACGACGGTTTTTTTGCATAACATCTCTTTTCGGCCGCACGGCTTGAGGCAAAGGTTGCAAGGCTATGTTAGCACATTTGTTATTTTGATTAGCCCTCAAATAAACGATTTCAATATCCCTATTATTTTGTCCCCGCCGCCAAAAGTATAGGAACAAACATCTATCGTCGCGGTGTTATCCTTTAAACTGATAAACTGCCATAATTCCCCATTAGTCACAACGCCATAGATTGTAGGAATATTATTGTTTTTTCGTTCATTAAATATCCTCGCTGCCTCCATTTCGGCTATACACTGAGGTAACGCTTCTCCTAAATCGCCTTTGTTAGCTTCTACTAATACAATAACCGGGGACACGATATATAATTGGTTGTTACTTTTACTGATTAAACCATCAGGCGCACCGGTTAACCCTTTACTGCTATCGACATTAAAAGTAGTCCCTAAGAAAAAGCTTATAGGTACATGCCCCTCTAACTCAATTAAGACCATAGCCACTATTAATGCTTGCCTCGCAACTTCCGTTCCTATCGTAACCGCTTTGGTATAGGATCGGATCATGGTCTCTATAAACCATTGAGAAACTTCAACCGGTTCAATATGGCTATATATTTTATTCGCTTCATTTATTATTATCCCTAATTGCTCATTTATTTGATCTAAAGTTTTAAAATCACTATAGGCCATTGTCTATTCCAAATCGTTTAAGTTATTTATTAGATGTTCATAAAAATAATTTCATCTGGGCGAACACCCTGGTTCGCCCCTACACGCTCGTCGGGGCCAACCTTTGTTATAGCGTTTTCCGATGGCATGAAATACAAAAATAGGTAAAAATCTATTAATTAATTAATAAATATAAATTTTAAACTCGATGTTCAAGTTTTTGAAACCTATCAACCAGGTAGTTACACTGGCTATATTAATTTCGCCCCGTTGGGGCTTTAAAACTTCGCCCCAACTGGGCTATTATTAAAGCCATGGGCAACACCCCTGGAACCAAAATGGTATTTTACGCAATCAGGGATTGCTATAACGCCCTTTATCAACTGAAAATCTATAAAACGGGAAGTTATTTCCTGAGCATTCCTTAACACGAGAGCCAAACATTTCAACACGAGGGCATGTTGTGCTGCCTTCATCCAGTACACCTCTTTGGGCGTGCATACACGTTTAACCGGCGTAAAGCGATACTGCCCCTCGCACACCGCCCGTGGTAAGGGCTCATCGAAAAATCAGGCGTCCAAACTTTAGTTTGGGCATTATGAGGGTAATTGATGCGTCGTTCTCATCAAAAACGGCATCGGCGGTGATTTGTTCAATCAAGTCCGGTTGATGGGTCATCACGATTAATGATTATATTTGGTAACGCACAAAGTTAAAGCGTGGTACTCCAGCCTACCGCACACAAATAACACGGTTATCGTACATTGTCAAATTATTTCTGGCGGTCAATTTTTCTGTGAGACGCAAGATATGTCCGCGATTGATTTTGAACCATAAATTTATGGATATCTAAAACCAATCTTTTGCTCCGGCACAAAGGCGCAAAGGTGGGTAGTATTCTCAAAGCGACTTTGCGACTTTGCGCCTTTGCGTGAGAATTTAAAAAAGCGCAATTTATGACGAAGCTAAGTATAGGAATAGAGACTGAGCTCAATAATTCGTTTGAGTTAAAAAAACGGATAGGCGGAAAGGGCTCGAAACTTTACCGCCGTACCGTAGGCAAATGACGGTGTTACCGTCTTCTCACGGTTAGTTGCTCAACTCTACGCCACTGTGTACCCACCTCACAAAAAATGTGGTGTTTATATTTGGCTAGTGCAAGAAAGCGGAAATATCCATACCACCCCCAGCCAGCAGTTGTCTGAAAGCTCAAGTCGGCTAAAGCCGACTAACCCTCTTGCAGTGCCCTTCAGGGCACTTGAGCTTTTAGACAACGGCTTTAGCCGTTGGCTGAGGTGGTATGGATCCTTGCGCGATCGTGTACTAGGCGTTCAGCATCAGTCCCGTCTGACTCCAGGGTCTCCATTCGCTTAAAATGATTATGCCATGACTGAGCGCCTATATCAACATCGTCCCGCCCAGACTCGCTATCAAAACTAGACCGGCACGAACAACCTATACCGCCCCTCCCGCAAAACCTTCCGCATCCAAAACGACATCAGACGTGTTTTATTCCAGCAAACAAATCGTTTTTTCGTACCATTTTCTCGTTCACAACCTCAGGATGGTATTGCGTGCCACGTCGCGCTGCGTCATACAACCAAATTATAACAGCGCAAAGTATACGTTAAGCAACATCTGGAGTTATTATGTTCGCAAGGGACAAAACCACGGGTGCCTGCTTGTTATCTGTATTTATAATAAGCGGTTCATCTACATTAAGTTTTCCAGAATGCCGATTATGTCCCCTTGGTATTTTTATCAAAAACTGCGCCAACTCGGAATCTGGTGCAATGGTGATAACAGCTGAAAACTGTGAAATAGAATCATTATCTAACTCGCATAAAATTTTTTCGGACAAATAGTTTAACCTCTGGATTTTATCCTCATCAAACCAATTAGCTGCAAGAACCAAGTCCCATTGAATATCATCACGATTTCTAGCAACAAGGCACTTTACTATAAAAGACCCTTTTTCATGCGCATAAGTCCTCCACACGATTTTTGGTTGCCATCATCATTGAATCAGAATCGCTTTTATTAGCACTAGCCGGATCCTCGTATCTTTTATGTTCGTTCCACAACATTACAATTGACCAAGATGGAATTCGTTTAATTCTGGGTTCATCACCGGTAAATGCCACCAGAAGATCAAAGTCATGAGTTTTAAGAAACTGGAATTTTCCTTCAGTTTTATAATTAGTCCAATTTAGCTTTCTGGTTATCGCAAGCTTTAATGATAATTCAACACAATAACCGCAAAGATAAATTGAGTTTGCAAATCTCGCATTTTCGTTAAGCAGTTTAGCATCGTAATATTTTGGCTTTATGTTTTCTAAAATCTCACTTTCGGTCATATTGGCTGTTGTCCGGTTTCTGTTATTATGGCAATAAATGGATTTGAGTCGGCAGTTGATTAATTATTCCCAATTTTCTCTAGTGCAGGATCGCTCCAATCTCCATACCACACCAGCCAACAGCTTTTCACGCCAAATTTTTTGCGCGCAAAAAATTTGGCGTGAAAGCAGTTGTCTAAAAGCTAAAGTACCCTAAAGGGCACTAAAAATCCAACGATTGGGTAGTCCCCTTTAGGGGACTTGAGCTTTTAGCCATGAGGTTTAGCTCATGGCGGGGGTGGTACGGGAACTTCCGCTTTCGTGTACTAGTATTCCCTCGGTTAGGGGTTTAACTCTACCCCACTGTGTACCCACCTCACAAAAAATGTTGATACTTGGCTAGGCGTTCAGCATCAGCCCCGTCGGACTCCAGGGTCTCCATTCGCTTAAAATGATTATGCCATGATTGAGCGCCTATATCAACACCGTCGCGCCCAGACTCGCTATCAAAACGATAACCCATAAACTCAAACCCGCGAGACACCCGGCCGATAAAGGTTTTATCGGGATGTTTCTCCACCTTAAGCGACTCCAACACTTGGTTGGCTTGTTTAATCGCCCCCCTTAAAGGCCCTCGGCTCGGCGCTAACACCACCCAATCATCCATAAAGCGTGCATAAAACCAACCCGTATTGGTCATCGCATCATCCAGCGGTTTCAGATAGACCCCGCCGATCAAAGGCGACAATGGAGACCCCAAACTGATGCCCAAATCAATCTGCCGCAACGCGCCATCTTCATCCACCAAATGTTGCAAATACCCCCGTACCAAATCCAACACTACCGGCGACGCTATCATATCCCGCAACAACCCCAGCAGGCACTCATGGTTGATACTGGCATAATAACTTTTAACATCGCTGCGAAACACGAAAGTAGCTTCACCAACCGCCGCTTGTACCGCTCGCACTGCCCGTCAAATGATAACAAAAAGGACTGAGTTTAGGGTGCAGAAACCGAGTTAACACGATAGCCAAACATTTCAATACCAGGGCATGTTGCGCGGCCCAAATCCAGTACACATCTTTGGGCGTGCATACACGTTTCACCGGCGTAAAGCGAGACGGCCCCTGGCACACCGCCCGTCGTAATGGCTCATCGATAAATCAGGAGTCCAAACTTTAGTTTGGGCATTATGAGGGTAATTGATGCGTCGTTCACATAACCACTCAAACGCCTCATCAAAAACGGCATCGGCGGTGATTTGTTCAATCAAGTCCTGTTGATGGGTCATCACGGTTAATGATTAGATTTGGTCACGTACAAAGTTAAAGTAAAGCGTGGTACTCCAGCCGACCGCACACAATTAACACGGTTATCGTACATTGTCAAATTATTTCTGGCGGTCAATTTTTCTGTGATACGCAACCTCGCTCCGCTGGGGCTCCGCTTTGTACGCCTGCTCATCACCGGATTTATTGCCAGCAGGGGCCAGAAAAAATTCTGGGGACACAATGTTATTCTAATTCGTATAATTCTTTTGTTTCTGTCCGTTGATTTTCTTCTAGGCAAATTCTTTAATTGCCATATCAAAAAGAGAGTTCAGGAAACTAAATAATTTAGATAATTCTGTGACAGTCAAACTATCGGTATTTTTAATAAAGGTATTGCCATCTAATTTTCCAAATTCCCATAACTTTCCATCCGTCACTATTCCGTAAACAGACTTCTCAGACTGATTAAGATTTTTTGCCGCAATTAATTCAGATAAGCATTGTGCCCATCCCTGTTCAAAGTCATTTTTTTTGGCCTCGACAACAATAAGCAATGGGTACTCTAGCATTGTTTTTCCAAGTTTTGATTTTTTGGAAACAATATAATCTGGAGTACCGTTCAGTTTTTCATCATAAGAGATTGACTTTTGTACCCAAAGTGACGTTTTTTGGTAATAATGTTTATAAACCTCTCTTAATATTGGAAAAATAATAATTTCACATCTCGCTGCTTCAGATGAAAATATATCCAGATTTTGTTGATTAAATTCAAATTCAGCAATAAAAGTCTTAGAGGATTTATAAGCTTTTTGAACGACAAAATTAGCTTCTTGGTATTTGATTTGATACTCTGCTTGTACTTGTGAAATTGTTTTATAGTCGCTGAATGCCATGATATGCGTTAATTTGTAAGAGCCTAAGCGGACTAAGCGGGCAATGTCTCCATAGCCAACTTGTCTTAGTTAAGACTGTTTGTTGAATTTGAATTGGGCAAGATTTATTCTTTAAATCCAAATCAACTTCAAAGAAGGGTTCGATCTAAAACCAATCTCACGCAAAGGCGCAAAGGTGGGAAGTATTCTCAAAGCGACTTTGCGACTTTGCGGCTTTGCGTGAGAATTTAAAAAAGCGCAATTTATGACGATGCTAAATAGGAATCGAGACTTAGCTCAATAATTCGTTTTATTTTTCAATGAGTTAAAAAAACGGATAGGGGGTAAGGGATCGAACCTTAAAGGCCCTCGGCTCGGCGCTAACACCACCCAATCATCCATAAAGCGTGCATAAAACCAACCCGTTTCGGTCATCGCATCATCCAGCGGTTTCAGATACACCCCGCCCATCAAAGGCGACAACGGAGTGCCCAAACTGATGCCCAAATCAATCTGCCGCAACGCTCATACTCATACACTAAATGTTGCAAATACCCCCGTACCAAATCCAACACCACCGGTGACGGTATCATATCACACAACAACCCCGTCAGGCACTCATGGTTGATACTGGCATAATAACGTTTAACATCGCTGCGAAACACGATAGTGGCTGTTGGAGGGGTAGAGCGCAATACCCGTGAATGAAAAATTTTATGCGTTAAATCATCTCGTTAAAAAATATAGCGATTCTAAAAAAAGGTGTTATTTGATTGTGATTCAATCGAAGACGTTCATGTGTGGTAAAAAATAAATAGACAGTTTCTATGGATATCATTGTCTATCGGTGATAACAATGATAACAGCTTGATTTTAAATATTTTTATTTTCATTCACGGGCATTAGTCTCCATCGGGGATATTGACTTTATCAAACCATGCGTGTTGACCGGCAAGCTTAAGTTGTTGGTGAATTATTGCAGCCAATCCTAAGCTTTCGCGCCGGCCGTAGGAAATGAATATGCGTTTGGGTTTTTGGTATATTGAATAGAATAGCTTTAGGTCTATCATAGCGTTAATTTGTAATAGGTAAAAGTTTTGGAGTCCAAACGGAAGGAAGGGCCTTAAAAAAATCCGTGCGGATTATTTCATAGTCTTTATTCAGTTGTCACGTTTTTTTTTACCTATTAAAGGTTGTCACGTTTTTGACCAATTAACGTGAATTGGACCTTAAAAATCAAATAGTTAGATACTTTGTACGAAAAAACGTTATTCTGATTAGACAGGAGTACAAGGCGAACCTTGTATTTTTCAGGAGTACAAGGCGAACCTTGTATTTTTCAGGAGTACAAGGCGAACCTTGTATTTTTCAGGAGTACAAGGCGAAC